>CAIXIP010000082.1 GCA_903919535.1 uncultured Bacteroidota bacterium
AACTTTTGCTCCTGCCTGCAAAATATCGCCAAATGTTGGATTGTAATTTACATCATCATCAGCCCATTGTTGTATTGTAGCATTGTTATAAGCCATTTCAAGACCCGCTCCAATTTTATTTTTATAATTTAACGTTCGATAAATATTTAGTTGAAGACCATAAGCTAAATATTCTTGTCCTCCGGGAGGCTCCAATTGTTTAGCACCAAAAACGGCAATAATAGATGGATGCCATTTTTTTTGTACCGGTGGTATTGAATCTTTTTTCAAATTCAGAATTTTGTTACCGAATACATATCCAACACCCAAATTAAGTGTTGCCATATTCAATCCTAAATTTGGTGTTTTAAAGGCACCATTGGAAGCATGCGACAAACCAACGCCCGCATCCATTCGCCAAGACTTAGAAATCTTAAAAGCCGTGTTTAAACGAATATTGACAAATGCATTGAAATGAGCCCCAATTACGTTATTCTTATGATCTTCAATTCTGTCAAAAGATTTTGTAGCATATCCTAATCCTAAAGCTAACCTCAACTGCAAACTCATTTTACGGTTCTGTTTATTCAGTCTAATATTCGTATACGGATAAAGGGCTTCAAGTGAACCTAATTGTTCAGGGTTAGCGAGATACATATGTAAAAAACACACACCAACTTCGGGATACTTGTGAGTTTGTTGCCAGGGTTTTGTTCCATCGGTGCGGAAAATATAATTCACTTCTGTACCATAGATATGTCCTTTTATTAAATTAGACATATTGTTTCGATGGCTCATTATATAACCATAATGTCCTTGTGCAGAAATTACAAAATCACGAGTAGGTGAATTTTGTGCAGCCGGTATTAATGGGATAAGCAGACCGGCAAGAATAGAAAAAATAAAATGTTTTTTAATTTTGATCATGCGAACCTTAAAAGTACACAAAATTATTAAAATTATTGGCTTTATCTGCTATATTTCTACGGGAAAAATTACATTTGCATAGAATGAGTTTTAAAATAATATTACGATATAAACCGAAACTGTTCTTGATTTTTTATTTATAAAAACAAATGATGATATGGAAGATAAATTAAAAGCTTTTGAAAGATTGCTCAATATAATGGATGAATTAAGAGAAAAATGCCCTTGGGATAAAAAGCAAACAATTGAAAGTTTACGTCATTTGACTATCGAAGAAACATATGAACTTGCAGATGCAATCATAGAAAAAGACACACAAAATATTAAAAAAGAATTAGGTGATATACTTTTACATATTGTATTTTACTCCCGAATCGCTTCTGAAACCAACGATTTTAATATTGCGGATGTGATCAATTCACTGTGTGAAAAATTAATACATCGACACCCGCATATTTATGGCGATGTTAAAGTGGAAAACGAACAAGAAGTAAAAGAGAATTGGGAAAAATTAAAATTAAAAGAAGGTAATAAATCTGTATTGGGTGGCGTCCCCACTTCGTTACCATCATTAGTAAAAGCCTCCCGAATTCAGGAAAAGGCTCGTGCTGTTGGTTTTGATTGGGAGCACCAAGGCCAGGTTTGGGAAAAAGTTCAGGAAGAAATTGAGGAATTAAATCATGAGATTGAAACAAATTCTTCAAAAGAAAAAATTGAATCGGAATTTGGAGATGTTCTTTTTTCATTGATAAATTTCGCACGATTTTTAGAAATTAATCCGGAAGATGCATTAGAAAAAACAAATAAAAAATTCATCAAACGATTCCAGTATTTAGAAAGCGAAGCGAATAAAATGGGGAAACAATTAAGCGAAATGACCTTAGCTGAAATGGATGTATATTGGAATAAAGCAAAAGAATTATAATTAATTCAAAAGGTCTGCATTCGGGTTTTGTTTATTCAACAGATCTATTCTTAGAAAAACATTCCAATAATGTTCTTTATCCATTTTTTCCCAATGAATAAAGTAATATCTGTATTGATACGTTTGAACTTGACAAACTGCTATTAAAAGAACAATAGATGAACACAATGCTATCTTGCTCCATTTAACTTTTAATAGCTCAAATGTATAACAAAGCAACAAACCTAAAACAGTATAATATTCTACACACACTCTTGAGCTAAAGCTTCCACCATACCACCAATTCCACCAAGAAGATAAAACATAGATCAATATTAATAAAAAAGAAAACAAAGAGTAAAATTGAAATTTACTCTTTTTAAATAAATGAATCATCCCTATTAATGCCACCATTGCAATTGGTGTATATAGAAACAAGCCCTTCCTATAGCTAAACAAAAAACTTATTGGGTGAGGATCAGTCCAATTAAATTGTTCATTTCCATAGGAATCTATCCATAAACTTCCTGTTTGTATTTTATAAATAATTAACTGTATGGATACAATTGAAAAAAAAATAAAAGCAGCTCCAAGAGAAGATATTATTTCCTGTTTTAAAAATTTTAATCCAACTAAGAAACGTGTTTTATCAGCTGCAATAAATGGTGAGATCAAAACAACTAACCCATTAACGGGTCTGACTAACACAATTATACCGAGTAATGCTGCCAAAACAAAAAGTAGTCGCTTACTTGGCGATTGAAAATAATTTCTCGAAAAACAAATAAATAGTGTAATAAATGCGAAAGAATATATATGAGACATAGAAGGCTCTCTGACCGCATAATAAAACAAGTTGGTTCCGAATGTAATTGAAATTAAAACAAAGCTTATCAGACCTTCTGCAAAATTAAATTGCTTCAAAAGTTTTTTCAAATAATACAACCCAATGAACAAGTAAAAAAGACCTGCTAGATTAATAAATACAAAATAAATTTTTGAATACCCATCAGCATCCAAACCAATTAAATTGGATAATAAGTGTGCAATAAAAAAGAAAGGCATCATAGCCAAAGCTGTTCCTGCAAAATATTTATCGGCTACTTTCCCTTCATATATAACACGATAATCATAATATGTATTAGGGTTTGGATATTTATTTTCGATAGTGTCAAAAAAAGAAAAATTCATATCATGATAAATAAATGCGGCAGGGAGATATGCGTAATAACCTTTTCCATCGGCCCCAATAATACTTTTCCAATTATTATTGCCCCATTGTATATTCGCAGAACAAAGCAAAACAATTGAAAGAATAATATAAAGAATCAGTTTATTAAACAATTTCATCTAATACAATTTAATATTATTCAATTTTTCTTTGATTAATTTTTAAATTTACTAAACAATTCAAAATAAAATGAATTTTTTATCACACCTGTTTTTATCAGGCGATTCAGAAGGGCTAATTATAGGCAACTTTATAGCAGATGCAGTTAAGGGTAGTAATTTCAAAAAATATCCTGGTGAAATTCAAAAAGGAATTCTGTTACATCGAAAAATAGATGCATACACTGATTCTCATTACATTGTAGAGCAAAGCAAAGAAAGGTTAAGAAACAAGTATAAAAAATATGCAGGTGTAATTATTGACATATACTACGACCATTACTTAGCCGCTAACTGGCTAAATTACTCAAATGAAAAACTTACCGATTACTCTCAAAGATTGTATAAACTGATTCAGGAAAACCACTTAATACTTCCTTATAATTCTGCCCGATTCACAAAATACATGATTCAATACAACATTTTGGAAGCATACTCAAAATTGGAAGGAATTGAACGAGTATTAAAGGGAATGGCAAACAGAACAACATTTGAATCGAACATGGAACATGCTATACATGATCTAATTGAGCATTATCCTTTATTTGAAAATGAATTCAAATTATTCTTCCCCGAACTTCAAAATTATGTGACCAATGAAATATCCGATCATTGATAATTTATTTTCCTCTGAATATATACTGCAAAATATGCAAATAAAGGCGCAACAATAACATCTATGCTATAATGCACATGCTGCAACGCAACTAAAATTGCAACAATAAAAGCACCACAAATGTATAACCATTTCAATCTTTTATTTGAAAAAACAAATGCAAACAACATGATAGTTGCCGTATGCCCAGAAAAAAACAGATCCTTTAGATTATCTCTGCCTGCATAAAATGTTGAATGCAAAAATGAATCGTTTAAAGGAATAATTTTTGCAGGAGCCTCCAGTGGCAAAACAAACAAACAGAACATACGAAGTATAGTAAGAATAGCATATGCCTGTATCAACTTTACGAATAAAGCAGGACTTCGAAAAGCGATAAAAATGCCACTTATTGCAAGTGAATAGGTAATAAAAAAAATTAAACTGGAAACATCTATTGGAGAATAAAGAGCAAGGAGAGGGTCGTTAAAAACAAAACCCGTGCGAGTTTCGTTATAATTTAAAAATCGAAAAAATACAAAAAGAATAATTACTAATACAATATGCGAAACAATCAACACAATACGTTTGTCTTTCTGCGACAAATAGTTTTGCCAATTATTTTTCATGATTCGACAATTAGTTAGTTTAATTAAAGACTCATCATATCTTTTAATTTTGCTGCTTGTCTGCGAGAAATTTCAACTTGTTCACCACCACGTAACTTCACCATTAATCCACCATTGAACCAGTTTTCTATTCCTTCAACCCACTTTAGGTTAATTATATGTTTGCGACTAGCTCTGAAAAATGTACGATTATTTAATCGTTCATCTAAATTATTTAATGAACGTAATATCAGCGGACGATTTTTTTCAAAATGTACACGAACATAATTCCCTTCAGACTCAAAAAGCCTAATGTCACTTAATTTTACAAACCAACACTTTTCTCCATCCTTTACAAAAACTTGATCATTGTCATTCAACATTTGCGTTTGTTCCCTTGTATCAGGCTTTTCAGAAGCATCTTTATTCAATATTTTTTTTACTGTTTCAGCTAAACGACTCGGCTGTACTGGTTTTAATAAATAGTCCAACGCATTAACCTCAAACGCTCTTATTGCATATTCGTCATATGCTGTAACAAAAACTACTTCTGGAACACCACTTATTTCTTCCAATAATTCAAACCCATTTTTTCCTGGCATTTGAATGTCTAAAAAAATAACATCGGGTTGTAATTGTTTTATACTTTCTTTAGCTGTTTCGGCATTATTTGCCTCGCCAACAATTTGAATTTCGGGGTAAGAAGCTAATAAACTTTTCAACTCCTGGCGTGCTAAACGCTCATCATCAATTAGTAGTGCCTTCATATATATTTATATTTTTAGGAATTATTAATTCTGTTAACACTGTTGTAGAATCTTGATTAGAAATCTTCAAAGAAGCATTGTTGCCAAACAGAAGCTGTAAACGCTGCAAAGTATTCTTTATTCCAAAACCACTTTCACTTTTCATTTCATCTTTTAGCTGACCACTATTTCTAATACTAATAATCAATTTATTGTCTTTCACTTCGGTTAATAATGAAATGACACCACCATTTGTGAGCTTTGAGATGCCGTGCTTAATTCCATTTTCAATAAGCGTTTGGATCATTAGTGGTGGAACATTAAAAAATTTGCTTTGTGGATGAATTTGAATAATATATTTTAGTCTTTCTTCGTATCGAATAGATTCGAGTGATAGATAGTCACTAACCAAATTCAACTCTTCTTCAAATGGAATAACTTTATTTTTTCCCATTTGTAAAGTATTTCTTAAAATGTTAGAAAGTTGAGTGATCGCATCTTTTGATTTATTCGGATTTTCATCAACAAGTGCCCTAATGCTATTCATAGCATTAAACATAAAATGAGGATTGAGTTGCGATTTTAATTTATTCAATTCTATTTCATTGATTGCTGCCTCCCATTTCAAGTTTTCAATTTCAGCTTTTTTATAATTTTCGATAAAATGAAATAAGAAATAAATTAATGACCAAAAGAAATATACAAATGCCAGATTTAAAATATTAGTAGCTACTAAAATATTGCTTTGATGCTTATTGGCAGCAATTTTCAACAACATTTCTACACCATATTGTGCATATTCATGAAGTGTAGCAAACAAAACACTCGAAAAAATCACTAATGGAATTACACGGAGAGTGCTAATTTTCAGCCAGCCAAAACTGACGATAATATTACGATAGAGATGTGAAATAAATATTCCAAAAAGTAATAAAAGAAATTGACTAATAGCAACATCAGCAGTAAATGCATCACTAAGTTTAAAAAACAAACTCTGAAGTAATACATAAAACAACCATCCTGAAAGTTGGCAACCCCAATAAAGGCTTCTTTTGTTAATCACTTTCAAATAATATTTCAAATTAATAAAAAAAGGGAATGGATTTCCTTTACCATTCCCTATTAAACATTTTCTCTATTTAATCGATGACAAAAGTTAGCGACAAAATTAGATAAGTAGTACCGTTTTTTTTGAATTATTACATAAACGGTAAAATTCCGTAAAAACAGAATTTATTTTCCGTCATCAGAAATTGTAATTTTCTGGATAACATCACCTTGACGAATTTCATCTATAATCGATAATCCTTCAACAACTTTTCCAAAACAAGTGTGTTTTCTATCCAAATGAGCTGTTTGAGCACGGCTCATTACAATAAAAAACTGAGAACCACCCGTATCCCTTCCTGCATGAGCCATAGAAAGGACTCCTTTGTCATGAAACTGATTGTCTCCATCTAATTCACATTTAATTTTATATCCTGGTCCACCAACTCCTGTTCCTTGAGGACAACCTCCTTGTAAAACAAAGCCGGGAATCACACGATGAAAAGTTAAGCCATTGTAAAAACCTTTACTTGCCAGGTCGCAGAAATTCTTAACTGTTCCGGGAGCATCTTTTTCATAAAACTCTAATTTCATTGTACCTTTTGATGTTACTAATTCTGCTGTTTTCATATTTTGGATTTTTAATTTTTACAAAGATAATGCTTCATTGAAATGTTAACAATTATTAATTGTCGTTTTTTTTAGATTATGCATATTATAAACATATCAATCTAAATTTACATTTTTACGTTTGGCTCTCTCCACCTATTAAGTATATTAAGGATTCTCAT
>CAIXIP010000083.1 GCA_903919535.1 uncultured Bacteroidota bacterium
AATAAATAAGCTTGATATTTCAACTAATGCATCGATAGAAACAATTAAAAAAAAAGGAATCAAGTATTTTTTTATGCTCTTAATACACCAGAGTCCGATTACTAATGCAAGAATAGAGAACCCAATTGATAAATAGGTTAATCCTAATGCTATTGAATTGCTCATAAAAAAAGACGGCATTTGCCGTCTTAAAAGTAATGTTTTTCATTCAATTAACCATTTAAAGGGTTTTTTGTGCCACAATATGGAGGGCAAGGTTTACTTCTTTCAGCTAATAATCCGTTTACGATATCCGCTTCATCAGAAGTAGCACCACAGATAATTAATTGTTTTACACCTGAATCATCTAATGCATAATAAATCCTTATTCCAACACAGCCTTCTTGATTTAAGATGTTTTGAATCGCTGTTTTTCCGAAAAAGTGACCTCTAATTGCACCCGGATTTGCGGTTCGGTAATTTTTTGTCCATTGAGACGCTTGAGTTAAAGTGATGCCATGGTCTTCGTTTCCTGTAAAGCTCATAATTTTTTTTTTAGGGTTTAACAATAAATTTTATTGATTTATACTTTGGGGTGCAATAAAGGTTACTACTCAAAAATGACTTGTAATTCTAATTTGCTGATACCTAAGCATCAAGATAAGTTGCGAAAGAGGAATGGGGTATTTTTACCCTATAGATAGGGTAAAAATACCCTATTTGTACGTTGGGGTATTTTTACGCTTGATGCTGAGGTAATTATGAAATAATTTTATAAAATATAAATATGGTGATGGAAAAATTTACAGATGTTAAAAATGGGATGATTGATATTTCAAATCACGAGGAACTAAAACAATGGACTGAAATACTTTGTTGTAAAGAAAAGGACTTAGTTGAAGCTGTTATGGTCATTGGTAATTCAGCAAAAATGGTTGATTCATTTCTTTATCTGAATCGCAAAAAAAACAGCAATGACAAATAGAAGCACTGATAAAAAAATATTTACTAATGAAACGATTAGGAAGGTATGGGAAAAGGCTGAAATAGTTACCGGATTGGATTGTGGAATTTATAGGAAAGATAAATGTGGTGCTATGATAAAAATGAATTTATATGGTCAAAGTAATGTTAAATTTTCAATGGCTTGGGAGATTGACCACATAAAGCCTGAAGTAGAAGGCGGAACCGATGATTTGATTAATTTGCAAGCATTGCAATGGGAAAATAATAGAAATAAAGAAAATCATTATCCTTCTTGGTCTTGTTTGATTAGTAGTGATAAAAATCAAAATAAGTTAATTGTTCGCTAAGCATATTATCTCTTTAGAAGGCAGGTAAATATTTCATAGGATGCAAATAGATAAAAAAACGATCGACTCAACGGTTTTTTGTAAAAACAATTTAGATTGCTTAACAAATGAAGAGCATTTCTGCTTAAAAGCCAAAGTTGAGAACTGTATAAATGAGAAAGTTTATTTTATAAATTGTAATAACCCCTGTTGTAATTACAAAATTAATTTTGGGAAGTCTTGTGTCTGTGATTGTCCCGTAAGAAAAGAAATCTATGATAAATATAAATTGTAGTCGGTTTATTTACAATTGAGGGAGAAAATAATCTGATAGACAGAAATAATGGTCCAGTAATCATTATTCAAAACACCATATTATTTTGCTGAAGAATAGAAAATTATTCAATTGGTTTCTAACAAATAATTGAATAAATGTGTTTTAGTACGGAATAATAATATAAGAATATGAGCAAGGCTGTTGACAAAATCGATATTTCAAAACACTCAAAAAAGAATTTGTTAGTGCTTTTAAAGGCGTACCAGCAAGCGATTGACGAAAGTGTCATTTCTTCAATTACCGATCCACAAGGCACCATTCTATACATAAACAAAAAATTTTGTGAGGTATCAAAATTCAGTGAAAATGAATTGCTTGGTCAAAATCACAATATGATTAACTCAGGGCACCACCCTAAAGAGTTTTTCGCTGCCATGTGGAAGTGCATTGCAAGTGGATCTGTATGGCACGGAGAAGTGAAAAATGTAGCTAAAGATGGTTCTCACTATTGGGTAGATACAGTTATCATTCCCATAAAAAAAGAAGAACGAATTATACAGTTTCTTTCTTTGAGGATGCTAATTACAGAAAAAAAAGAAGCTGTTGTAGAAAGGGGGGAACATATTAAATCACTTGAAGAAATGTTGTCGATGACTTCTCATAAAGTCAGAAAACCAATATCAACTTTTCTTGGTTTAATGGAGTTGATAGATACAGATAAGCAATTAGAGAAACCCGAACAAAAGTTGATTCTTCAGTATGCAAAGGATACAGCTATGGAGCTTGATAGCTTTACAAGAGAGCTAACCACTTTTATATATGAGACAAAGGAAAAAAGCCGAATGAAAAATGTACACGATGCTGCAAGAGTGAAATAGATCGTTTACTGAATATGATGACCAAAAGGAAATTTTTGCTTAGCTCAAAAATTCAATATTCCTTTTTAATCCAATAAATTTTGTTCGTTTCACCGCGGAATCTTTAAATACTCGCTTGAAAGTTTCTTCAGTTATTTCCAGCCAATCATTTTTTGTCATTCCTAATAATTCTTCTTTAGGTTTGAAGTGTGCTTCTGAATGCGCCTTAGCAAAACGATTCCAAGGACAAACATCCTGACAAACATCGCAACCAAAAATCCAATTATCTATTTTGTTTTTAAACTCAGTAGGAATATTTTCTTTTAGTTCGATTGTTAAATACGATATGCATTTGCTCCCATCAACAATGTGAGATGCAACAATAGCTTCAGTAGGACATGCATCTATACATCTGGTGCAAGATCCGCAATAGTCTTTTATGGGACCATCGTATTCTAAATCTAAATCAATAATTAATTCGGCAATAAAATGAAAAGAGCCATTTGATTTCGTTATGAGATTGCTATGTTTTCCTATCCATCCCAAACCACTTTTTTTTGCCCATGCTTTATCTAATACGGGTGCTGAATCGGTAAATGCTCGTCCATCAACTTCACCAATATTTTCTTTTATAAAATTTAATAACTCATTTAATTTTTCTTTTATTACCGAATGATAATCTTCGCCATAAGCGTATTTGCTTATTTTCGGAGCTGATTCATCTTTTTGTTTTTCGGAAGGATAATAATTGAGTAATAATGATATTACTGATTTCGCCCCAGGAACAAGCAATCTGGGATCGAGGCGTTTATCAAAATAATTTTGCATGTAACTCATTTGTCCATGCATGTTTTTATTTAACCAATTTTCTAATCGGGGAGCGTCTTCTTCTAAAAAATCTGCTTTTGAAATACCAACGTAATCGAAACCTAGCCGCCTTGCCTCTGCTTTAATTAAAAGCGTGTTTTTTGTTTGATTCATAAAAGTGGAAGGGGAGTATGGTTTTAAAGAAAAAATACTTTTGGAACTGTCAATTACTTTTCAAATCCATTATGAATTGCACCTTGAAGAACTTCAAGGATAATCTCTTTAAATCCCTTTTTTGAAGATGGTTCTTTTTCTTTATCAAAAAAATAAGATTTAACTGATTTAAATATAGATACCGCAGATTGAAAAAGACTGCCACTAACAATACTGGTAACTATTTTAGTAATTCCTGCAGTAATGATATCTTCCGGCAAGGTTTTAAATCTGCCTTTAATTTCTGTTTCCAATTTAATGATACGTTTTCTTACACGGATCTCTTCTCTTTCCAGATCAGCATAAGAGGTTATGTTGCAATTATTCTTCATCATCGAGTGAATCAAATTGATTATTGTTTTCAAAAAATACAGCAGTTGTGCTATCCTTTATTTTTTTGGAAATGATTCCTTTGAAAAGTGCTAAAAATAAAACAAACAATAAGAAATAAATTCCTGCAACGATACCAAATCCATAGATCATGCTACCTGTTTTTTCTGCAAAAAAGTATCCTAACATGATACTTAGAAAGAAAAGCATGAAGAAAAATAACATAGAGGAAATAAAGATCAGAATTAATTTACTAATGAGTTCGCTTGTTTTTTTTGCTGTTTGAATTTTCAGCAACAAGAGCCGCTCATCAGCATATTTTTTAACTAAGTCATAAGTTTCGTCAAAGTAATTTTCGGATTGATTTTGCATATACTTCCTTACTAAACTGTTTGGTCTGTATTGTTTTCGTTTTGGCGATTGATCAAATCCGCTAGTTCGCTTTCCAACTTGGTAATTTTTTCTTTGATTTCTTCTGCTGCTGAGGTGACTTTTTCTTTCGCATTTTCAACAAACTCTTTTCCTTTTTCTGATTCAAGTAGTTTAACAATTGCAACTCCTGCTATTACGCCCAGAGCAAAAACAGAAAATAATTTTAGTTTATCATTCATGATTTCATCAGATTAATTGTAGCAAATAAAATTACTAAATATTTGACTAATGTTGATTATGTTTGGACTTGATATATATCACTATAAATGATGAGAAAAATCATCCTAAGTTGTTAAAGAAAATAGGATTCAAAAAATTAAGAATATTTTTTATTCGGTATCAAACAAACTTCCTTTATGAGCACGTGGGATTTTCCCGAGGTGCTTATAGGCAAGGTCTGTAGCTTCGCGCCCACGTGGGGTACGCACAAGATATCCTTCCTGAATTAAAAAAGGTTCATATACTTCTTCGATTGTTCCAGCTTCTTCACCAACTGCTGTTGAAATAGTTGTTAAACCAACTGGACCTCCTTTGAACTTTTCTATCAATGCAGATAAAATTCGAATATCCATTTCATCTAAACCGTTCTTATCAACGTTCAGTGCAGAAAGTCCGATGTGAGCAATTTCGATATCAATAGAGCCATTGCCTTTTATTTGTGCGAAATCTCGGATACGTCTTAGGAGTGCATTTGCAATACGAGGTGTACCACGACTTCTTCGTGAAATTTCAGCAGCAGCTTCATCAGTGATTGGAACATTTAAAATGCTTGCTGCACGGATAATTATTTTTTTCAAAAGTTTTGCATCGTAATAATTCAAACGTGAATTAATTCCGAAACGAGCTCTCAAGGGTGCAGTTAACAAACCGCTTCGGGTAGTTGCTCCAATTAAGGTAAAAGGATTTAATTTGATTTGAACCGAACGGGCATTTGGTCCGCTATCAATCATGATATCAATTTTATAATCCTCCATTGCTGAATATAAATACTCTTCAACAATCGGACTTAAGCGATGAATTTCATCAATGAACAATACATCATATTCTTCAAGATTCGTCAACAAACCAGCCAAATCTCCCGGTTTATCAAGTACTGGGCCTGATGTGATTTTTATATTTACTCCTAATTCTGATGCAACAATATTTGCAAGAGTTGTTTTTCCTAATCCTGGAGGTCCATGTAATAATACATGATCCAATGCTTCACTTCGTTGCTTAGCTGCTTTAACAAATATTTTCAAATTCTCCACCACCTCAAACTGACCCGTAAAATCATCAAATTCGGCAGGCCGCAATACTTTTTCAAACTCTTTTTCGGAAGAGCTTAAATTTTCGGAATCTGGGTTAACGTTTGGATTCATTAATTTATTTCAAAGTAATGGCTGATTGACCTACAATAACATCATCACAAATGATATCTATCAAATATTTTCCGGGAATAAAGGCGCTAGGATTTGAACAAAATACATCAACAGCAACTTCTTCATTTTTATAATTTACATCCTGTTTAGCAGCAAAATATCCTTTTGATCCGTTGAATGAAACCATATTCATATCATCTTGCGATTTGCATAGTTCTTTTCCATCAGGCGTAGTGATGCGAACATAAACAGGTTTGGTTCCTTTTTTTGCAATTTTATTTTCGCCCAATACAAATGAAACTTTTATTTTCTCTACACGTGAAGCTTTAGTTGTTTCCACTTCTTTTGTTCCGCCAGATTTGAATTTAACGCCTTTTACGGTAGGATTCTCAGCTTTTAATATAGATCCTAAATTTACTGTGCTTTGTAAAGCGTCTTTATCTTTTGAAAGTTTTGTGGTCTTATCTTTTTCAGCCGTCAGGTCTAAGCTAACCTTAGCTTTTTCAGCGATTATAGTTTTATTCATTGTGTTTAATGAATCAATCTCTACAACGTAATGTTGCATGATCTTACGAAGAGTTTCTGTCTCCTTCCTAAGTTTAGAAATAATATAAGCATCTCCTTTATGTTTTTCTGCTTGCTCAATTAAATCAGCAATTTCAACGCGTTTTGCTTCTAACTCTGTTTGCAAACCTTTGTCGTTGGTTTGTAATGTGGCATATTCTTTTTGCAAGGATAAAAGATCGTTTTTAACATTGTCGCGCTCAATAAGCACTTCCTGTTTTTCAACTACTACTGTGTTTGCTCTGTTTTTTTCTTGCCACCAAAGCCAAGCAAAGGTTCCATTTCCACCTAGTAATAATGCTAATAAAATCAATAAGATCTTATTATTTGATTTTTTTTCTTCTGGTTTATTTTCCATGATCAAAGGATTGTTTATTTTCGACACTGCAAAAGTAATATAATTTACTGTTATGGTACAAAAACTATGTTGAAAGACTTTATTTCACTCATATTTCCAAAAATATGTGTTTCCTGTGGCAAAAGTCTATTTAAGAATGAACATAGTATATGTACTTATTGTGCTTATCATTTGCCAAAAACGAATTATCATTTAGATAACGAAAATCCTGTGGCAAAAATTTTCTGGGGACGTGCAAATATTTTTTCTGCGGCAGCTTTCTATAATTTTAACAAAGGCGGACAAGTTCAGCATCTGATTCATCAGTTGAAATATAAGGGGCGTCCAGAGGTTGGGGTAGCTGTCGGGAAGTTATATGGTTATGAATTAATGCAAAGTGATTATTTCAATACTGTAACTACTATCATTCCGGTGCCTTTACATCCTAAAAAGCAAAAGAAAAGAGGTTATAATCAAAGCGATTGTTTTGCCGAAGGTCTTTCAAAAAGTATGAATGTGGAGGCGGATTTTAAAACACTTTACCGCGAATCCGATTCTGAAACTCAGACAAGGAAATCACGTTTCAACCGCTGGCAAAATGTGGAGACAATTTTCCAATTACGTGACCTTACAACATTGCAAGGCAAACATGTTTTGCTGGTTGATGATGTAATAACAACAGGTGCTACTTTTGAAGCTTGTGCGCAAACGTTATTGCAAGTGCCCGATATAAAAATAAGTATAGCAGCAATTGCATATGCAAATCATTAGTGATTCAAAAAAGCTATTGTACTAAATTTCCATTTCTATCGATATATCCTTCTTCTCCGTCAGCTTTTACTTTAGCTTTCCCATTTTCAAAATCATATATCCAGTCGAACATTGGTTTGACAATTACTTGCCCTTTAGTATCAATCAATCCCCAGCCACCACCGCTGCTGCCATTTTTTTTAATTCGCACTTTTGCAAGGCCTTCTGAAAAGTTGCATACTTCATCATATTTTAAAGGAACAACAACACCCCCTGTAGTGTCAATAAATCCCCATTTTTTATTCATTTTCACTCTTGCCAAGCCATTACAATATGGCCCTTGGATTTCATATTTAGACGGAACTTTGTTTTTTGTTTTTTGCGCAAAGCTTGAATTAAAACAAAAAAGAAAAATTAAGAAGAAATAAACATATTTAATTTTACTTAGCATCTTTTGATTTATTACTTAATAACTCCTAATTCTTTTCCAATTTTTGCAAAAGCAGCTAATGCTTTATCGATATGTTCTTTTTCGTGAGCCGCTGAAAGCTGAACACGAATGCGTGCTTGCCCTTTAGGAACAACCGGATAAAAGAAACCTGTTACGTAAATTCCTTCATTTAATAATTTAGCAGCAAATTCTTGTGCTAATTTAGCATCGTATAGCATCACAGGAACAATAGCAGAATCACCATCTTTGATTTCTAATCCAACTTTTTTAATTCCTTGTTTAAAATAATTTACATTCCATTCTAATTTATCACGCAATTCGGTTGTTTTGCTTAGCAGATCCAAAACGGCAATAGATGCCCCAACAATATGCGGAGCTAGGGAGTTACTGAATAGATAAGGGCGAGAACGCTGACGTAATAATTCAATAATTTCTTTCTTGGCGGAAGTAAATCCACCCATTGCTCCACCCAAAGCTTTTCCAAGTGTTCCAGTAACAATATCAACACGGTGCATTACATTTTTTAATTCAATTGTTCCGCGACCAGTTTTCCCTATGAAGCCACTAGCATGACTTTCGTCAACCATTACCAACGCATCATATTTATCTGCTAAATCACAAATTTTATCCAATGGGGCTACAAAACCATCCATTGAAAACACACCATCTGTAACGATTATTCTATAACGCTGTTTCTGTGCAAGTTTTAACTGTTCTTCCAAATCAGCCATGTCTGAGTTTTTATAACGATACCGTTGTGCTTTGCACAAACGAACTCCGTCAATAATGGATGCATGATTTAATTCGTCAGAAATAATTGCATCCTCTTCACCAAATAATGGTTCGAATACTCCACCATTCGCATCAAAGCAAGCGGCATATAAAATGGTATCTTCTTGCCCTAAAAATGTTGAAAGTTTTTGTTCTAATTCTTTATGAATATCTTGTGTGCCACAAATAAAACGCACACTGCTCATTCCATAACCACGGGTATCTAAAGTTTTGTGAGCAGCTTCAATAACTTTTGGGTGTGATGACAAGCCAAGATAATTATTAGCACAAAAAATGATTACTTCTTTTCCATTCACTTTTACAACAGCGCCTTGCTCTGTTTCAATAATTCGTTCGCGTTTAAATAGACCTGCTTCTTCAATGTTTTTTAATTCTGTTTGAAGATGATTTTGGAAATTTCCGTACATAGCTTAAGTGGGTTTAGATATGAGATTTTAGTTATTATAGTCGTAATTTAGATGAACAAAAGTAAATAAAATTTTGTAGGATTTTAATAGCATTTCCAATTTGATAAGAATAACAATTAGTCTAACTTTGAACTCTATTTATATTATCTAAAAAATTACGCCCTGCCAATAGTTGTTGATATACAAGAATTTTTAAAACTCTCGGAAAGCCATCCAATATTCGATGTGCGCAGTCCGGGAGAATATGAATATGGCCACATTCCGGTTGCGCATAGCTTGCCATTATTTACTAATGAAGAGCGCGCAATTATTGGTACAGCTTACAAGCAAGTAAGTCGCGAATTGGCTGTTAATAAAGGCTTAGAGTTCTTCGGACCCAAGATGAAAGATTTGGCTGAATCAGCAAAAAAAATAAATTCGGGAACCACATTTTTAGTTCATTGTTGGCGAGGAGGTATGCGAAGTGGCAGCGTTGCATGGCTTTTAGAGTTATACGGATTTAAAGTCTATTTGCTTAAAGGAGGTTATAAATCATTTCGGAATTTCGCTTTGGAAAGTTTTTCTGAAGATAGAAAAATGTTAGTGCTTGGTGGACGCACGGGTTCTGGGAAAACATTGATTTTAAAAGAGCTTGAAAAATTAGGAGAACAAATAATTGATCTGGAGCACCTAGCTCACCATAAAGGGTCTTCGTTTGGTGCTTTGGGTGAAGCTCCGCAACCAACGCAAGAAATGTTTGAGAATGAATTGTTTTTTCAATTACTTAAATCCGATAAAAATAAAACTGTTTGGTTGGAGGATGAGAGTAATAGAATTGGAGCAAGGACTATTCCTCAATCAATATTCGAAAAAATGAGAGCGTGTAAAAATGTATTTATTGATCTTCCTTTTGAAGTCCGTTCTGAATACTTAACACAGGAATATGGGAAATTTAAGTCGGAAGATTTAAAAGATGCAATAAAACGAATTGAAAAAAGATTGGGCGGACTTGCCACAAAAACAGCCATAGAAGCCATAGATTCAGGAGATATCAAACAAGCTTTCGAATTATGTTTGATATATTACGATAAAACATATACTTACGGAAAAAATAAACGTACCCCTGAAAGTGTTATTAATTGTAGTTTTGAGAAATTAGAAGCAGATATTATTGCAAAGGGAATTAAAAATTATTCAATCTAAATGGAAAAAGTAAAACTCACACAATATAGTCATGGTGGTGGATGTGGATGCAAAATAGCTCCTCAATTGCTGGATGAAATTTTAAGATCAAATTTTGAAGCCCCAAAAAATGATAAACTAATTGTTGGAAATAGTTCAAAAGATGATGCTGCTGTTTATGATATTGGCAATGGACAAGGAATGATTAGTACTACTGATTTTTTTATGCCAATTGTTGATGATGCATTTGAATTCGGAAAAATTGCATCAGCCAATGCAATAAGTGATGTGTATGCAATGGGAGGGAAGCCGCTGATGGCAATAGCAATTTTAGGTTGGCCGATAAATAAATTACCGGCAGAAATTGCCCAACAGGTTATTGAAGGCGCTCGTGCAATTTGTGCGGAAGCAGGTATTCCCCTTGCTGGCGGACATAGTATCGATAGTCCTGAGCCAATTTTCGGACTTGCTGTGAGTGGCATAATTGATTTAAAAAACTTGAAACAAAATAATACAGCAAAAGAAGGAAACTTAATATATCTCACAAAAAAGATTGGTGTTGGTATTCTTTCATCTGCCGGGAAAAAAGGGATTTTAAAAGAAGAGCATCTTGGTGTTGCAGCTAAACAAATGATGAAATTGAATAAGTTGGGTGAAAAAGCCGGTCAATTAAAAGGTATTGCTGCAATGACTGATGTTACTGGTTTTGCTTTGTTGGGGCATTTAATTGAAATGGCCGAAGGGAGCAATTTAACAGCAGAAATAAGTTATTCAAAAATACCACTTTTGGAAGGGCTGGAGTTTTACACTTCCCAAAAATGCATGCCAGGTAACACTCAAAAAAATTGGAAAAGTTTTGAAACAAAAGTTACTGGTATGACGGAAGAATTAACCTATACCCTTTGTGATCCACAAACAAATGGGGGCTTATTGATAGCTGTTGACCCAGATTCAAAAAACGAGTTTGAAAATTTATTGATCTCTGAAGGTTATAGCGATTTCATTGAACCGATTGGAGTTATGAAAAGTAAAAGTGGAAGTGTGGTTGTAATTAAAGAGTAAATCTGCTTGAAAAATTATTTCAATTCTCTCAAAGCTTTTTTGAGTGTGCCAACTACTTCATCAATTTCTTCAGTAGTTGTGTGTTTTCCTAAGCTAAAACGTATAGAGCTATAAGAATCGTCATCACTGAGTCCCATTGCCTTTAAAACATGCGAGGGTTCTGAAATCGCAGAAGTGCAAGCGGAGCCCATAGCAACAGCAATATTTGAAATTTTCTTAATTATCGTTTCTGAACGAATTCCTTGAAAACAAATATTTGTAGTATTAAATAAACGATTTCTGGTGCTTCCGTTAATGAATATATTTTCTAATGAACAGAGTTGTTGCTCTAGTCGTGCGCGTAGTTTGGAGATTCTGACTGCATCATCCCACATTTCTTGTTTAGCAATTTCACAGGATTTGCCAAGTCCAACAATACCTGTTACATTTAATGTTCCAGATCGCACTCCGCGTTCATGCCCGCCACCATCTATTTGTGGATACAAATTAACTCTGGGGTCTTTTCTGCGGATATATAATGCACCTACACCTTTTGGCCCATAAAATTTATGTGCACTTAAACACATAAGGTCAATGTGTTCGTCTTCTATATCTACATTAATTTTTCCAACAGTTTGTGTCGCATCGCATAAAAAAATGCTATTATTGAAATGAACTAATTCGGCTATTTCCTTAATCGGCTGAATAACTCCCGTTTCATTATTGGCATACATTACTGCAACCAAAATGGTATCTGGGCGAAACGCATTTTTAAGTTCATCCAAGTCAATCAATCCTTCTCTGTCAACAGATAAATAAGTAATGTCAGCCCCTCTTCTTTCTAATGATTTGCAAGTATCCAATACCGCTTTGTGTTCTGTTTTTACAGTGATAATATGTTTGCCTTTGGTTTGATAATTTTCCCAAACTCCTTTTATTGCCAAGTTTATTGCTTCGGTAGCACCGGAAGTAAATATAATCTCTTGTTCAAGGCAATTTATAAGATTGGCAACTTGATGTCGTGCTGTTTTTACGGCATCTTCGGCTATCCAACCAAATGCATGCGTTCGGCTAGATGCATTTCCAAATTTTTCGGTAAAGTAAGGCAACATTGTATCCAGCACTCTTTTATCAACAGGAGTTGTGGCATTATAGTCTAAATAAATAGGGCTTTTCACAAGTCAAAAGTAAGAAAATAAATACAGTTCATTAGGTGTCTGTAAAACCCGAAAAATTAAAAACATTTCAAAATCTATCGCCTAAGCATGTATTTATTGCTTAATTGTAATCCTTATTTAGAATTATTCTTAACTTTGTATTCTCAATTATGACTGAAGTAAAAACGATACAAAAAGCAAATATCGATATTCAAAAAATTCGAACTGATTTTCCAATACTTTCTCGTAAGGTAAATGGAAAGCCGCTTGTTTATTTTGATAATGGAGCAACCGCACAAAAACCACAACAGGTAATTGATGCAATTGACAATTATTATAAAGATAAAAATGCAAATATTCATCGTGGTGTTCATACTTTAAGTCAGGAAATTACTGTTTGTTATGAAAATGCTCGTTCAACAATTCAAAAACATCTGAACGCTAAACATTCGCATGAGATTATTTTTACAAGTGGAACAACAGCATCTATCAATTTAGTTGCATCCTCTTTCGGAAAGAAATTTATATCAAAAGGAGATGAAATAATTATTTCTGCGATGGAACATCATTCCAATATACTGCCTTGGCAAGTTTTGTGTGAAGAAAAAGGGGCACTTTTAAAAGTGATTCCAATAAATGATTCAGGTGAATTATTAATGGATGAATACAAAAAGTTGTTGAGTGACAAAACAAAAATTGTTGCTATAACACATATTTCAAATACACTCGGAACAATCAATCCAATTAAAGAAATTATTGAATTAGCTCACGCCAAAAACATTCCTGTAATGATTGATGGAGCACAAGCTGTTCCTCATACTTCAGTGGATGTTCAGGCATTGGATTGTGATTTTTATGTATTCAGTGGACATAAATTATTTGGACCAACCGGAGTTGGAATTTTATATGGGAAAGAAAAATGGTTAAATGAAATTCCTCCTTACCAAGTTGGTGGCGGAACTATAAAAACAGTTACTTTCGAAAAAACAGAATATGCAGATTTGCCATTAAAGTTCGAGGCGGGAACTCCACATATCGAAGGCGGAGTTGGACTAGCTGTGGCTATTGATTATGTAAATGAAATTGGTTTATCAAAGATCGCAGCATATGAACATGAATTATTAATTCATGCAACTGATGCATTACAAAAAATAGAAGGTGTGAAAATTATTGGAACGGCAAAAAATAAAGCAAGTGTCATTTCATTTGTGGTGGACGGATTGCATCCTTTTGACATTGGAACTATTTTGGATCAGTTGGGAATAGCTGTGAGAACAGGTCATCATTGCACACAGCCTTTGATGAAGCGTTTCGGAATACAAGGAACTATTCGAGCTTCCTTTGCATTTTACAATACAATTGAAGAAATTGAAGAATTCATTATTGGTCTTAACAGAGCAATAAAAATGTTGAAATAAAATGAGCATCGAAGAAACAGAACACGAAATAATTGAAGAGTTTGAAACTTTTGACGATTGGATGCAGAAGTATGAATACATCATTGATCTCGGAAAGTCACTGCCATTAATTGATGGCAAATATAAAACCGCAGATCATTTGATCAAAGGTTGTCAGAGTCAGGTTTGGTTACATTCAGAAAAAAAAGAGGGGAAAGTTTTTTTTACAGCTGATAGCGATGCAATCATCACAAAAGGAATGGTTGCGCTTATGATACGTGTTTTGTCAGGTCATACTCCTGATGAAATTATGAATGCGAAATTAGATTTTGTAGAAAAAATTGGATTAACGCAACATCTATCGCCAACGAGGAGCAATGGATTAGTGAGTATGATCAAACAAATGAAAATGGATGCCATCGCTTATAAAGCGAAGAATTAATATATTTGAATTACAAATTTTGAAATAGCAAAAAATAATGTCTGCAATAATAAATACAACAAACCCTGAATTAGCACAACAAGTGATCGATGTGATAAAAACGTGTTATGATCCGGAAATTCCTGTGGATATTTGGGAGTTAGGATTGATCTATGAAATTAATTTAGATCCGGAAAATAATCTAAATGTTAAAATGACATTGACATCTCCTTCTTGTCCGGTTGCAGAAACCTTACCTCCTGAAGTTGAACAAAAGTTGCGTGAAATAGAAGGAATAAAATCAGCAAAAATTGAGTTGACGTTTTATCCGCCTTGGGTGAAAGATATGATGAGTGAAGTAGCTCAAGTTGAGCTTGGATTTATGTAAGAATGGAAAATGAAATTGTAAATAAAGTTGCGCAAAGCGGTTTAATAACAATTAACCTAGAAGATTATTATTCTAAAGGAGAACGTGTTTTGTTTGACATTAAAGATTTACTTTTTCAAGGATTGATCTTACGTGAAAAAGATATACGTGAATTTGTTGAAAAAGAAAATTGGAGTAGATATCAAAATAAATTTGTTGCCATTGTTTGCTCTGTCGATGCTGTTATTCCTACATGGGCATACATGCTTTTAACTGTGCACTTAGAACCTTTTGCAAAAAAAATTGTCTTTGGTAGTTTAGAAATTTTAGAAATAAATTTATTTGCAGAATCTTTAAGTAAAATAAAAATTGACGATTATAAAGATGCCCGCATCGTTATCAAAGGCTGTGGCAAACTCCCTGTTCCTACTTTCGCATTTGTTGAATTAACAAAACTTTTGCGTCCGGTAGCAAAAAGTATTATGTATGGTGAACCTTGTTCAACAGTCCCTTTATACAAAAAAATTACTACCACTTAATTGACCGAATTTATACAATGGGGATTTTACTGTTTTCTAGTATTGGCCTTTTACTTTTTTTAAGTGTTCCAATTATCACTTCGCGATTAGCAAATAGAATGGGACGAAATCCAATGAAGTGGTTTCTTATTGGTTTGCTTTTACCTGTAGTTGCGACAATTATCCTTTTCTTTCTTCCAGATAAATCAGAAGATAATCAATAAAAAATTAATCCATTTTTCTTAATATAAAAGGGGATTACAAAAACATTTGTAATCCCCTTTTGTAAACTCTTCAATTATTTCTAACAACATCCGGAACTAGGAGTGCAACATGATTGAGCAATAGGCTTGTCAGCATAAACAGTGATGCTAAAAATTCCAAAAGCTCCATTTTTATAATCTGCTAATTCCTTTCCTGATAAATAATTTTTCAAAATTTCATCAGGTATAGAAACAGCCTTCTCTTTTTGAATAGATTTGTTTTCGAATCCGGTTTTTTCAATAATACTCAAATATTCATTTTTTTGGATTGCTCCTGAAACACACCCTGCATACATTTCTGCATCTTGTTTCAACCCATCTGGCAATTCACCAATTAATACCACATCGGAAATTGAAAAATGCCCGCCAGGTTTTAAAACGCGGTAAATTTCTTTAAATGCATTTACTTTATTTGGAACAAGATTAAGCACGCAATTACTCACTACAACATCTGCCACATTGCTTGTAATTGGCATTCTTTCAATTTCTCCTAAACGAAATTCAACATTATTGAACCCCAATTTATCTGCATTTTCTCTTGCTTTATTTATCATTGCTTCTGTCATATCAATACCAATGATTTTTCCAGTTTCCCCGGCTATTGCTCTTGAAACAAAACAATCATTGCCTGCTCCAGAACCAAGGTCAACAACAACATCTCCTTTTTTTATTAAAGCAAACTCAGTTGGTAAACCACAACCAAGTCCTAGGTCTGCATTTGGATCATAACCTTCAAGTTTTGAATAATCTTCACTGAATATGGTGTAGTCTACACCACAAGTACTGCCTACGCCACAGCAAGATGTTTCATTTTGTTCTTTTGATTGAAGAGCAATTTCTGTGTATTTCTCTTTTACGATTTGCTTTAATTTTTCTGAGTTTTCCATTTGTATTTAATTTTAAGAGTTTTTGTAATGAAACAATAAATTATTTTGGTAAGCAATTTTTTAGTTTTTTATTTAATATATCTGTTTTGATAAAGTCGTTTTTTAGATTTGGTTTCCATTTAAATTTTTTAATTTCTTCAATTATAAAAATTTCTTCAGTGTTTTTAGAAAGTAGAAATTCAGAAAATTTGGTTTCAAGTTTTTTAAGATCGTCTAAACCGCAAGCATCCAGTTCCCCCTTTGTTGCCAATCTTCCCAAACTGTCAATAGCTAAGGGTTTCAATCCTGATCGTAATTTAACACCATATGTTGTTTCATTATCTATTCGTTGAACAATAAACAAATAATTGAGACTGTCAGAAACATAAAAAGTATTGAATTGGTACCTCGCTCCTGTTAAATAAATTGCTATATCAGTAAGGCAGGGAGAAGGTTTGCTAACTATTCTTGTATTTGTTCTATCAATAACACTATCAGTGTATAGTTTGTAAAGTGTTTCTTTCAATCCTAAAAACCCAACTACTAATCCGTCACATAAATGTCCGTGAAATTTTGCTGCATCGGATAAAGTAATGGATTGTTCATTTTGTAATCTTCCTTTTGAAAAGTCGGTATCTAATACTTTAATAGAAGGGTTTTGCGCCAGCAACATATTTGCGAAAAATGTAAATAGTATAAAGCTAATCAATCTCATTATTCAATCACTTTTAAATATATTAATATGTAGTATAAACCTGTTAATACGAATAATAGTCCTGCAATAATGCGCATAACTTTTTCTGTTTTTTGAATGGCTTTAAAATATTTCCCCAATTGAGAAATGCTAAATGCTATAATAGTAGTGAAAAACATTACTAATGTTCCAGCACCGATCGCATAAAAAAAGGGATAAATAAACCCTGCATCGTTCTTAATACTCATGGGGATTAATGCACCAAAATACAATGCACCACTGTATGGACAAAATGCCATGGCAAACAATGCGCCTAATAAAAATGAGCCTAGTAAGCCCTTCTGTTTGAACTTATCGCTCCATTTTTCGGTAAAATTTCCTTTCCCTAAAAAATTAAGTTTAATAACATTGAGCATTATTAGCCCTACGATTAACATAATTGGGCCCATATACTTTTCTCCATTACCCTGAAAAAATTTGGCAACATGAAATTTACTTGCACCGAAAATTATTATGAGAGCAATGGTTGTATAAGTAAATGCCAAACCCAACGTGTAAAGTAGTCCACTTAATAAAACTTTCTTTTTCCCAAGTGCATTGTTTTTTGCAATAAATGCTATGGCTGTAATGTTTGTAGCGAGTGGGCAAGGACTTATTGCTGTAAGAATACCTAATAGCAAAGCAGAAATGAGTGGAAAATTACTGCTATTCATCCATTGATAAAGCGTTTCAGTCATGCGGATTATTTTAAAAGGGCTTCAAGTTTTATTTTTAATTCAGGAATAAATTTAGATTCATCATTTGCTTTTTCAAATGCAAAATCGCTCCAATCTGTTATATTGTCCTTACCATTTACTACATTGTTTATCATCAATGCGGTTCCAGTTGCTTGAAATTTTTCAGCTAGTTTTTCATTTTTAGGGTCATCTACATCAATAATTGAAAATACAATATTGCCATTTTTTAGTTGAGTTGAAAAGTATTTATCCAATGTAGCTTTAGTATTTGCTTTCATGTTTTTGCAAGTTTCGCATTGTCTTGTTCCATGAAAGCAATATACTTCCAAATGGTTTTTGTTTGAAATACTTGAAGCAGCAGTTTTAGTTTCGTTGACGCTTTCACTCGAAGTTTTTTTGCAAGTTCCGTCAGGGTTACAATCTTTAGAATTTGGATCTGCGCAACAAGACTTTTTTGGGCTATCACTTGTTTTTGTTGGCAACCCTGCTGCATCCCATGCATTCATTCCGCCATCTAGATTTGCGATATTGGTAAAACCTTTTGCTTTTAGCATATCAAATGCCTTTTGACTTCTTCCACCCTTTTGACAGGCTAAAATCACTTTTTTGTCTTTGGGTATTTCGGATAAACTGTTTACCAAATCTCCTAATGGAATATTTTTTACTTCTTTCACATCATATGCTTTTTCTGCTACCTCATCAGGTTCGCGCACATCTATTAAAAGTGCATCCCCTTTTAAAATATCAGCAGCTTCCGAGACTGAAATATTTTCTTTTTCACTTTTGATATCCTTCTGTGAAGAATTTGTATTGCAGGCCATCATAAAGAGGCCTAGTAAAGTGGCTAAAATGAGATTTGATTTTTGTTTCATGATTTATGTTTTTATAAATATTTTTTAAAGAATGAGATTGAATAAATAACCCGATATGATGATACAAGCAGCTACAACACCAAAAAAGATAAGTAACATTTTTGTTGTCATAATTTTTTTAAGTAATAATCCTTCCGGAATGGATAATCCCACTACGGCCATTGAAAAAGCAATTGCTGTACCTATTGGAATTCCTTTTTGAACCAACACCTGCAGAACAGGTAATACACCAGCAGCATTGCTGTACATTGGCACTCCAACAATTACTGCAATTGGAACAGCAAGCGGATTTTCTTTGCTGATATAGGCTTCAAAAAATCCTGTAGGAATAAATCCATGCATTAATCCTCCTATTGCAATACCTATTAGAATATAAAGAGATACCCCTTTCATAATACCGAGTGCTTCTTTAGCAATACCAGGAAGGCGTTGAAAAAGTGTTTGTTTTTCTTCCTGATAGGAGTTGTCTTCGATTTGTTTGTTAAGGAGTATTTGTTTAACCCAATCAGTTAGCAAGGGCTCTAACTTTAATTTTCCTAATATGTAACCTGCAATCATCGATAGAATAATTCCGCTAAGCACATAAACAATGGTTACTTTCCAGCCGAACATCCCAATAAACATTGCAACAGAAACGGCATCTACCAAAGGTGATGAAATTAAAAAAGCCAAAGTTACACCCAATGGAATTCCACCTTTCACAAAGCCTATGAATAGAGGAACGGAAGAACAGGAACAAAAAGGTGTGATAGTCCCGAAAAAGGAAGCCAAGAAATAATCAAAACCATACCAATTTCGTTTGGTTAAAAAATTACGGACTTTATCAATGGGGAAATAGGAGTTAACGATTCCCATAAGAAAAGTGACAACTCCTAAGAGAATAAAAATTTTAATGGTGTCAAATACAAAGAAGTTCACCGCATCGCCTAGTTTGGTCCCATGTGTTAAACCAAATACAGTGTAGATTAACCAGTCAGCAAAATATTGTAACCAATTGAACATTTGTTTTAAGATTTAGCAACATCCAGGCTCACTGCAATCGCAGCTATCACCCAAATCGCTCATTTTTACTTTTTTCTTTTCTGTTGTTGGGCTACAACATCCACTTGATAAAAAGTCGGTTACACTTGCTCTGTCACCTTTTGTAGCAAAGCCTTTTTGTACCCATCTTGTCATACCATGCTCCATGTTTACAACATTGGTGTACCCATGATTAATTAAAAACCCTGCAGCTCTTAAACTTCTATTACCACTTTGACAAACCATTACTAAATCTTTGTTTTTAGGGATTTCAGTATATCGTTCTTCAAATTCACTTAGTGGAATATTTATAATGTTAGGAACATCATAAGCTAATTCTTCTACTTCGTGTTTTTCTCTTACATCAACAAGTAGAGCTCCATTTTTTACCCACTCTTGTGTTGTGGTGGGACATATTTCTTTTACTAATGTTTGCTTTTCCATTTTATTAAGCGGTTAGTAAGGTTTTTATTTCGCTGATGTCAGCAACTCTGCCTTTTACTTTGATCACATCGTCAATCATTAAAACAGGTGTGGTAAGCACATTGTATTTCATCATTTCTTCGATATCTTCAATTTTAGTTACATCGGCTTCAATACCTAGTTGTTTTATAGCTTCCAATACATTGTTATAGGTGGTTTTACACTTTGTGCATCCAGGGCCTAATACTTTAATGTTTTTTTTCATATCACGATATTTTTTTTCTTCATGCAAATATACTGCACTTTATATTTCAAGTTCGTAAATTGACGAATGTCACTATCAAGCTATTTCAGTCGAAAAAACCAATCATCAATCCTTTAGCAAGGTTCCAGTTGTCTTTATTGATACAGTATTTTGTTTTAGGAAGAGTGATTTCGCCTTGTATCAGTCCAGCTTCTCTTAATACCTTTAAATGTTGTGAAAGTGTACTGTTAGCAATAGGAAGCTCCTCTGACATATCACCATGGTAACAACAATTTTGTTTTGATAGCAATTGTAAGATGGCCACCCGCACTGGATGTCCGAGCGCATTGCCAAACTTTGCCATAAGCTCTTGTTTGTCTGTGTATTTTTTTGTTTCTGTTGACATCGATTATAATTATTGTTCGCAAATATACGAACAATAATTATTTAAAAACAATGAGGAAGGTCAGCAATTAAAAAAGAATGCATCAAAGAAATGTGGAGCTAAAATTATCTGAGAATTTGCAACCTGTGCGAATCCAATTTGATAAAGATAAACAGCAATATGGTAAATGACCACAACGAAGATCCCCCATAGCTGAAGAAAGGAAGTGGGATTCCGATAACTGGCGCTAAGCCAATTGTCATGCCCACATTAATTGTTAAGTGAAAAAATAAAATAGATGCAACACCATATCCATAGATTCTACTGAATGGTGACCGTTGTCGTTCGGACATAAAAACTATTCGAATAATGAGAAAAAGTTCTAAAATTATTACAAGTGAACTCCCAACAAATCCCCATTCTTCTCCAACTGTACAAAAAATAAAATCCGTATCCTGCTCTGGAACAAAATCATATTTTGTTTGTGTCCCATCTAAATAACCTTTGCCCCAAAAACCACCGGAGCCAATTGCTATTTTTGCCTGATTGACATTATATCCTTCCTTTTTTAAGTTAACTGTTCCTCTGCCTAGCAATACATCTATACGAACTTTTTGATGTGGTTCCATGTGTTCGTAAACTGTGCTTGTTCCTTTAACCATACTGCAAGCAATTAATCCGGCAGTGGCAATAAGAAATAAGTTTTTACGATTACGTTTTACGAATAAAAATGCAACAGTGCAAAGGGTGGCTATAATTATAAATAAATACATATTATTAATTAACAGGGCAAGCACAAATAATACGATTGCCAAGAAGCCTAACAATAAATAGTTTACAGATAACCCTTCACGGTAAAGCGAAAAAATAAATGCAACAAATACAATTGCTAGTCCGGTTTCATCTTGCAATACTTTAATAATGATTAGAGGAATACCGATGATGAGGAGCGTTATAAAGGTGTTTTTATAATCTGCGATCTTTATATTTTGATTACTTAAAAATTTTGCCAACGCAAGATTTGCTGCAAACTTCATAAACTCCGCAGGTTGTATTCCAAAATCCCCAAATCTAAACCAAGAGCGACTTCCTTTTACTTCTCTGCCTAAAAAAGGAACGGCAATATTCGCAAGTAAAAAAGCGCCAAAAATAAAATATGCGAAAGCTGTATAAAAATTTTCGTCAATGATCAAAATGATAAGTGCTAATAATAATGAGCTCCCAATCCACAACATTTGCTTGCCGTATTTTTGACTCATATCTGTGATTGCGTTATGGTCTTCGTTGTAAACGGCAGAATAAATATTCATCCATCCCATAATAATAAGTATGAGATAAAGAAAGACTGTTACCCAATCAATATTGTAAAAAATACTTGTGTTACTTTTTTGTCTCAACGCGTTTTCTTTTTTGGAGGACTCGGTTTTACATTATGAATTAAATCACCATCAAACATTCGTTTTTCTAAATCAGGACGTTTTATTTTTCCTGTTAAATATTTTTCCATCATCAATGAGGCTATTGGCCCAGCCCATGCAGCCCCAAATCCCGCATTTTCAACTAATACAGCAATTGCAATTCGAGGATTTCCTTTTGGAGCAAAAGCAACAAATACCGAATGGTCTTTACCGTGAGGGTTTTCTGCAGTTCCTGTTTTAGCGCAAAAATCGATACCGTCAATTTTTAATGCAGCCGCAGTTCCGCTTTGCACAGCGTCACTCATTCCTCTGATAACATTTCCATAAATAGCTGTATCTGTGATCATGGTATAATGTTTTACTTTAAAACGCGCAAGCGTAGTGTCATTCTCATTATTACCAATTGCCTTAATAATATGTGGGGTATAATACCAACCTTTATTTGCGATGATGGCAACAATGTTTGCGTTTTGTAAAGGCGTAACAAGAAGTTCATTCTGACCAATGCCTAAAGAAATTACAGTAGAGGCATGCCACGAACCTTTACCAAAAACTTTATCATAATAAGCAATTGAAGGAATGTTTCCACGTAATTCATTTGCCAGATCGGAACCTGTTTTTCTGCCAATGTTAAAACTTAAAGCAATATCGCGCCAAGCTTGGTAGGCTTTGTAGGTATCGTGATATTTCTTGTTTTCGATAATACTTTTAAACACATATGAAAAATAGGAGTTACATGAATGTCCGATTGCATCATATAAAGCCAATGGCGATGAATGATTATGGCATTTTGGGTGTCCTCCAAGTGGAGGATAACCTCCCACACATTGATATCGTGTTTCAGGAGTAAGCACTCCTTCTTGCTGGCCAATGAGTGCCATTACTAATTTAAAAGTGGAGCCTGGTGGATATGATGCCATTGTTGCTCTGTTAAACAATGGAACTGCAATTGTATCTAAATATAATTTTGCGAAATTTTTTGCACGCTCTCTTCCAACGAGTAAATTAGGGTCATAGGATGGACTGGTTATTAAGGCTAAAACTTCACCTGTTTGTGGGTCAATGGCAACAACACTACCTATTTTATTTTGCATTAATTTTTCACCGTAAAGTTGCAGGTCTGCATCTAGTGTTGATTTTAAAGGCTTTCCGGGAATAGCGAGTGTGTCATACATCCCATTCATATAGCTTCCCATGTCGCGGTTATTTACATCCTTCATGATGATGTGCATACCTTTTTTACCACGCAAAGCTTTTTCATATGTTTTCTCTACGCCACTAATACCAATGTAATCACCCTCATTGTAATAAGGGTCTTTTTCAGTCATTTCTTTATCCGCCTCACCAATGTACCCTAACATGTGGGCAGCAATTTTTTGAGGATATTTTCTTAGTGTACGAGATTGCACCCAAAATCCTGGAAAACGATAAAGTCGTTCTTGCAAGGAAGCATAGTCTGTTGGTGATAATTGTTTTTCGAAAATAGATTCTTTACGAGGTGAATTAGGTGATTGAGTAGCCTTTTTCATTTTCTTTAAAAAGTCCTCTTTTGTAATTCCAAGAAGCTGACACAGATCGGTAGTATCAATGTTTTTAATTTCCTTTGGCAACACCATTAAATCATAAGCAGCTTCGTTATAAACAAGTAATTTGTTGTTTCTGTCGTATATATAACCACGGTTTGGAAACTCAGTTTTGTAGCGAAATGCTTGATTTCGTGCATCTAATTTGTAACTGTCATTAATTACCTGAATGTAAAACAGACGGGAGATATATGCCAATCCAACAAGGATAAAAACACCTATAATAATATATTTTCTATCGGATAACTGATTCATTCTTGATCTTTTTTACGCTGAAAAAGATATTGGCTGATAATAACTAAAAGTAGTGTGAATACAGAGCTAACGAGAACTCTGATTAAGGTGGAGAAGAATTCAGAAAATCGGAAAACTTCAATATAAAATAAAACAAGATGATGGAAAAGAATTAAAATTCCCGAGTAAGAGAGAAACCATGGGACCCCTAGATATTGTATTGTGGGTTGTGTTCCAAATTCATATCCATCTCTAGGGGAAAATAATTTTAACACTCCCGGACGAACGTAAGCCATAAAAACAGCTGCAGAAGCATGCATTCCGGCTGTATCATAAAACATGTCAACAGTTATTCCCAAAACAAACGCACTCAGTAGTAAGAGCCACCTAGGTGTTTCAAAAGGTAATACAATGATAAAAAGAACATAAATAAAGGGATTTATAAAACGCCCCAATTCAATGTTTTTTATGATGAGCACTTGAGCTAAAACAAGCACTATAAATCGTATTATATTTCTTATGATTTCGTTAATCACTTGCTAATTATTGTTTTTAATATCTGCTTCTGATTTTTTCTCCAATGCTTCTTGTTCTTCTTTCATCATGTTATTTACGATATATACATGAGTCAGTTTTTTAAAGTCAGTTGATAATTTCACCTTTACAGTATAAAAAATTTCACCTGATTTTTGTTCGAAGCTTTCAACAGTTCCTATCAAAATGTTTTGCGGGAAAATGGTTGAATTAGCACTGGTTGTTATAGTATCTCCCTTTAATAATTTTACGTGTGTTGGGATATCATTTAAAGTTGCAATACTGAAATCTGCTCCATCCCATGAAAGTGGACCAAAGGATCCATCTTTTTTTATTTTAGAACTTATGATTGTTTTGCTATGTAACATTGACATGACTGTGCAAAAATTATCTGAAACATCTTTCACACTTCCAACAATACCATTGCTTGTAATCACTGCCATGTCTTGCTTTATGCCTTGTTTCGTCCCCTTATCCAGAGTCAGATAATTGTTACGTCTATTTGTAGAATTATTTACAACGTTTGCACTTGTATATGTATATTTTTGGTGGTAAGTAGTATCATTTACAACATACTCGTTATTTACCATAGCTGCAAAAGATACTAAAGAATGCGAACGTAATTCAGCATTTTCTTTGATCAGATTTTCATTTGCATTTTTTAAATAAAAATAATTCTGAACATTCGAATAGGTTTGTAAAATGTTTGCTGATACAAGGTTTGATGAATTGATAAATTTAGCTCTCTGGTAAAAATTATTTTGGACTACCAAATAAACGCATACTGTTTCCAATATAAGGAACAGAAAAACGAAATAGTGTTTCCAAATAAATAAAATTAGATTACGCATCTATAAAATACGAGAGTTGTTTAATTGATAAATCGCTAACTGTTATGTGTCAATTCTTAGAAAAGCAATAAAACCATTCAATTATTATTTCATCAAGAAAGGGAATCTGTCAACATTTTTAAGTGCAATGCCTGTTCCGCGGGCAACAGCACGTAGCGGATCTTCTGCGATATGTACCGGCAATTTTGTTTTTAATGAAATACGTTTATCCAATCCTCTTAGCATGGATCCGCCACCGGCCAAATAAATTCCGGTACGATAGATATCAGCAGAAAGTTCAGGAGGTGTCATTTCTAGTGCATTTAAAATAGCTTCTTCTACTTTTGAAATAGACTTATCCAACGCATGAGCAATCTCCACATAAGAAACATAAATTTCTTTTGGAATACCTGTCATTAAATCTCTTCCATGCACAGCATAATCAGGTGGAGGATTGTCAATTTCTGTCATCGCTGCACCAACCTCAATTTTAACTCGTTCGGCAGAACGTTCACCAATTAAAATATTGTGTTGCCTGCGCATATATTCTTCAATATTTGAAGTGAATTCATCTCCGGCAATACGAATTGATTTATCGCAAACGATACCACCTAAAGCAATAACCGCAATTTCACTTGTTCCGCCACCGATATCAATAATCATATTTCCCATTGGTTCTTCCACGTCAATACCAATACCTATTGCCGCAGCCATTGGTTCATGTATCAAATACACCTCTTTACCACCTGCGTGCTCAGCACTGTCACGCACAGCTCGTTTTTCAACTTCGGTAATTCCTGAAGGAATACAGATAACCATTTTAAGTGAAGGAGTGAAAAGTCGTTTTCCTGGATTGATCATTTTTATCATTCCACGAATCATGTGTTCTGCAGCATGGAAATCCGCAATTACACCGTCTTTTAGCGGACGAATGGTTTTAATGTTTTCATGAGTTTTCCCATGCATTTGTTGTGCACGTTTTCCTACGGCAATAATTTTTCCGCTCATCCTGTCAACAGCAACAATAGATGGTTCGTCAACCACAACTTTGTCGTTGTAAATAATAAGCGTATTGGCCGTTCCAAGGTCAATTGCAATTTCTTGTGTTAAAAAGTTAAATAAACCCATTTTTGATTTTTAGATTTTAGGATCTTGAAATTTAGTATTTCTTGATCACAATTAATATTTTTTTGATTAAGGTTAGTGTCCTAAAAAATTACCCCTTAATTCTAACTCATTTAATGTTTAAAATGTCTTGTTCCTGTTAAAACCATTGATACCCCATTGTTGTTGCAATATGCAATTGAGTCTTTGTCTTTAATGGAGCCACCAGGCTGTATTACAGAAGTAATACCTGCTTTGTGAGCAATTTCAACACAATCAGGAAAAGGGAAAAAAGCATCAGAAGCCATTACAGATCCTTTCAAGCTAAATCCAAAATTTTCAGCTTTTACAATAGCTTGTTTTAGTGCGTCAACGCGAGATGTTTGTCCAACACCACTAGAAATAAGTTGATTGTTTCTTGCAAGCACTATGGTGTTTGATTTTGTGTGTTTCACAATTTTATTTGCAAATTCCAGATCGCGCAATTCATCAGCGGTTGGAGCTACTGTTGTAACCGTTTGCATATCGGTTTGTGTTTCTGTTCGCAGATCTTTGTCTTGTTCGATTACACCGTTTAATAATGTTCTGAAAGATTTTGGTGCAAATTTTACGTTTTTTTGTTGAAGAATAATCCTATTTGGCTTGGCTTTTAAAATTTCAATTGCTTTTGCATCATAAGCCGGAGCGATGATCACCTCAAAAAATAATTTATTTATTTCTTCTGCACTAGCTACATCAATAATTGTATTTGTAATCAATACTCCACCAAATGCACTTGTAGGGTCTCCTGCTAATGCATCTTTCCAGGCATCAACCAGTTTTGGCCGAGAGGCTAATCCACAAGCATTATTATGTTTTAAAATCGCAAATGTGGTATCGGTAAATTCGGCTATTAAACTAACCGCAGCATCCACATCCAATAAGTTGTTATATGATAATTCCTTGCCACTGAATTGTGTAAATAGTTCATCAAGATTGCCGTAGAAAACGCCCTTTTGATGAGGGTTTTCGCCATATCTTAACACTTTTGCTTTTTGAACACTTTGTTTGAAAGCAAAGGTGTTTTCACCATTAAAATAATTGAAAATTGCAGAATCATAATGGGAAGAAACGTTGAAAGCCTGAGCAGCCAATCGTTTCCTGTCCTCAATAGTTGACGCACCTTTTTGATTGACTAAAATTGTGTCATGTAAAAAAGTGTAGTCGTTTTTTGAAGGCACAATTACAACATCTTTGAAGTTTTTTGCGGCAGCCCGGATCAATGAAATTCCTCCAATATCAATTTTTTCGATGATTGCTTGTTCTGTGGCACCTGATGCTAGGGTCTCTTCAAAAGGGTACAGATCAACGATAACTAAATCTATTTCTGGGATTTCATATTCTTCCAATTGGTCAATATCACTCTGCAATCCTCTTCTGCTCAATATTCCACCAAAAACTTTAGGGTGTAATGTTTTTACTCGGCCTCCCAAAATGGAAGGATAAGAAGTAAGGGATTCAACTGGAGTAACTGCAAAACCAAGGTTTTCGATAAACTCTTGTGTTCCTCCTGTACTGAATATTTTTACTCCTAATGCATTTAATTGGTGAATCACAGGTTCTAAATTATCCTTGTAATACACCGAGATTAAGGCATTTTTAATCTTTTTTAAATCATTCATTTTTTTCGAAAAATTTATTCTAACAAAAGTACAAAAAAATCGAGCGCTATTGTGCCAAATGCATATTGTTGATAAATGTTTTTTTTGTTAATAAACAAGGTTTTTAAAGGTTTTTGTTTTAAGGAAATCTGATTAAAATTTTGGCTTAAAAAATTGATACATTTGTGTAATTTGTAAAACAACAATTTGGTATGATATTTCTGGGTTTGTTTCGCGAGAGTATTTTGTTTGCTATCAACGCTTTGGTGGTAAATAAGTTGCGTACTTTTCTTTCGCTACTGGGTATCACTATTGGTATTTTTGCCATAATTACGGTTTTTACGATCGTTGATTCGTTAGAACAAAATCTTCGCAAAAGTGTACAAAGCCTTGGTAATGATGTTGTGTTTATTGAGAAATGGCCCTGGACCTTTGGAGAGAATTATCCCTGGTGGAAATATATGAATCGCCCGGATGCAGACTACAATGAGTTGGATGAAATTCTTCGAAAATGCAATGGGGCTCAATCAGCGGCTTTTGTTGCTAGTACCGCCATCACAGTAAAATACAAAAGCAGTAGCATCGAAAATGTAACAATTATTTGCGCTTCACATCAGTACGATAAAGTGAAAAATTTTGAAATTGCATCAGGTCGTTATTTTGCCGATATTGAATCTTCTGCAGGCCGTCCCGTAGCAATAATAGGAGATGTTTTAGCAAAAGCTCTTTTCCCAAATCAAGATCCATTAGGACAATCGATAAAGATAAATGGGGCGAAAGTGGATGTAATTGGGGTTTTTAAAAAAGAAGGAGAAAGTATTTTAGGTGGAAGTTCAGATACTCAAATTCTTGTTCCTATTAACTATGCCCGAAGTTTAATTGATATACGTAGCGAAAACCTTAATCCACAAATTATGGTAAGAGCAAAAGCAGGAGTAAGTAATGAAGATCTAATTGATGAACTTACCGGATTGATGCGTGCAATTAGGAGATTAAAGCCTCTTGCTGAAGATGATTTTGCTTTGAATCAAACCAGTTTAATTTCGAATCAGTTTGATGGTTTATTCGGTATCATTGGTATTGCAGGGTGGATAATTGGTGGCTTTTCTATTCTGGTTGGAGGTTTTGGAATTGCAAATATTATGTTTGTTTCCGTAAAAGAACGCACCAATATTATTGGAATTCAAAAATCATTAGGGGCAAAAAATTATTTTATTTTATTGCAATTTTTGTTTGAGTCTGTTTTTTTATCATTGATAGGTGGTATCATCGGATTGTTGGTAGTCTATTTAATTACTCTATTAGCAGGCGATACTTTCGGAATGGAAATAACATTATCAAGATCAAATATAATTTTAGGCTTTACCATTTCAATTTTGATTGGTGTTATTTCAGGTTTTGTTCCTGCTTATGGGGCATCCCAGATGGATCCGGTAGAAGCCATCCGGGCAAATTGATAGGTGAAAGAATACTTATAAATAATAAGAATAAAATTTCTAAATGGAATCAGTTATAAGAAAACGTCCGATATTATTAACCATTGTTTGTATACTTGGTTTTGTGTGGATAGTATTTAGTTTTCCTGCAGTGTTTTCTCCATCGGTGAAAAAACTTGGCGACTGGTATCCTGCACTGTTTGGACTAATTGTGGCTGCGAGCTTTATCTCCTATATTGGTGTATGGTATATGAAAAAATGGGGAGTAAGTCTTTTTGCAATTACTTTTTTTGTGAAAGAAATTATTTTAATTTTTATTGATGATGTAAGTTATGCAGGAATTGTCTTTTCAGTATTTTTTATTTCTTCTATGGTTAGTTTTTATAAGCGAATGGACTCCAACCTTTAAATCGGCAATAAATCCACCTTTGTCGAATTATCACCCGATGCTCCACTGATTTTAATTATATTTATTACTTAACAATATGAAATGAGACAAACAATAAAATTTGTAAATAGCGATAAAACCCAGTTTTTCAATATTCTTAGAACTCGTGTCGATAATTATTTCATTGAAAATAACATCTCACAGCATGCAAATTCAGCAATGGTTTTTAAAACCATTTTTATGGTTGCCCTTTATTTTGTTCCTTATTCACTAATTATTTCTCAAATTGCTGCCGGCTGGGCTTTTTGGCTTTGTTGGGTTATTATGGGCTTAGGTTTAGCAGGTATTGGAATGAGCGTTATGCACGATGCAAATCATGGAGCATACTCATCAAGTAGTCTTATTAATAAAATTATTGGAAGAGCTTTAAATGTTGGTGGAGGAGATGCAAATAACTGGAAACTTCAACACAACATTCTTCATCATACGTATACTAATATTCAAGAATATGATGAAGATATAGATGCAAAAGCGGGAATGCGTTTTTCGCCCAACGCTGAGTATAAGCCAATTCAGCGCTTTCAAGTGTTTTATGTGTTTTTCTTTTATTCTCTGATGTCATTATATTGGACAACAGTAAAAGATTTTATTCAGTTCTCCCGTTATGGAAAAGATGGAGTAGACAGATCAAATAAAAAAGAAAGATTAAAAAATTTCTTTATCATTTTAAATTGGAAAGTATTCTACTTTCTATACATTATTATTGTGCCAATTTTTGTTATAGGAATTGTTTGGTGGAAAGTGCTTTTAGGATTTTTAATCTTACATCTAGTTGCCGGACTTGTTTTGAGTGTAGTATTTCAACTTGCACATGTGGTTGAAGATGCAATTTTCCCTTTGCCAGATGCAAAAGGAAATATTGAAACGGAATGGGCAATTCATCAAATGCAAACGACTGCTAATTTTGCCAGAAATAATTGGTTGCTTACCTTTTATGTTGGCGGCTTAAATTTTCAGGTAAATCATCATTTGTTTCCCAAGATTTGTCATATTCATTACAAAAAAATAGAACCTATTATTGAACAAACAGCGAAAGAATTTGGAGTGCCTTATATCTATAATAAATCGCTTTTTTCTGCACTTCTTTCCCATGTCCGTGTGCTTAAAAAACTTGGAAGAAATGAGGCGCTCACTTTTCCGATAGGCTAGAAATTATTGCAAGATTGGCTTTAGCTTTTCAATAGCATCATCAATAGATCTTATGTTTTCAAATGAAAGTGTAAGTTTCCCATTTGTTTCTTTCATTTTGCAGTTGCGCATATTTTGCTGTACAAACTTTAATACTTTCGTAAAAGTTTCACTTTGGTAGTATGGTGAATCTTGTTTCGGAATAAAATATCCTACCATTCTGTTATTCTTCAATAATAATTTTTCTAAGCCAATTTCCATTGCCAGCCAACGTAAACGAATAGTATGAATTAATTCAATTGCTTGATCAGGAACGGGGCCAAAACGGTCGTGCAGATTTTTTTCAAAATGGGATAATTCTTCTTCAGTTGTTGAGTCATCTAACTCGCGGTAGAGATTTAATCGTTCAGTAATATTTGTAACATATTCATCAGGAATTAAAATTTCCATATCTGTATCAATGGCGCAGTCACTAACATATTGTTGATGTATAGAACTGTGGACTTTTTTGTTGAATGAATCTCCGATGTTCAATTCTTCATTTTCAATTCGCAACTCCATGATTGCTTCATCCAAAATTTTCTGATACATTTCAAAACCAATTTCATTGATGAAACCGCTTTGTTCACCACCCAATAAATTTCCTGCCCCTCGTATATCAAGATCGCGCATGGCAATGTTAAAGCCGCTTCCGAGGTCAGAAAATTCTTCAATGGCTTTCAATCTTTTTCGAGCCTCATTGGTAAGTAATGAAACCGGAGTTGTCAATAAATAACAAAATGCTTTCTTGTTTGAACGCCCAACACGTCCTCGCATCTGATGAAGATCACTTAAACCAAACATATGTGCTTGGTTGATAATAATCGTGTTTGCATTGGAAATATCTAAACCTGATTCAATAATAGTAGTAGCCACCAAAACATCATATTCACCTTCTACAAAACCCAACATTACTTCTTCTAATTTATCTCCATCAAGCTGTCCATGGCCAATTGCAACTTTCACATCAGGACATAATCGTTGAATCATTCCGGCAATTTCCATAATGTTTTGTACTCTATTGTGCACAAAGAACACTTGCCCACCTCTTGAAACTTCAAAAGAAACAGCATCACGGATAATTTCCTCATTGAAAGTGTGAAGCTCTGTTTGCACGGGATATCTGTTCGGAGGAGGTGTGTTGATAACAGAAAGGTCGCGTGCTCCCATCATTGAAAATTGTAAAGTGCGCGGTATCGGAGTTGCTGTAAGCGTTAAAGTATCAAGATTTGTTTTAAAGGTTTTTAATTTGTCTTTTACACCAACACCAAACTTTTGTTCTTCATCAATGATCATCAATCCCAAATCTTTGAATTTTACATTTTTTCCTACAATACCATGTGTTCCGATAAGTATATCAACTTCCCCTTTTGCTAATTTTTCGAGTGTTTCTTTTTGTTGTTTTGCAGATTTAAAACGATTAATGTAATCTACATTGCAAGGAAAATCTTTAAGTCGTTCTTTAAATGTTTTGTAATGTTGTAAAGCCAGAATAGTTGTTGGGACAAGAACGGCAACCTGCTTACTGTCACAAACCGCTTTAAATGCGGCACGCAAAGCTACTTCTGTTTTTCCGAAGCCTACATCACCACAAACAAGCCTATCCATTGGCCATTCGCTCTCCATGTCTTTTTTTACATCCGCTGTAGATTTTAGCTGGTCAGGCGTGTCTTCATATATAAATGAGGCTTCCAATTCATGTTGCAAATAATTATCAGGACTGAATTGAAATCCTTTCAAAGCTTTTCGTTTTGCATACAATTGAATTAGGTCATATGCAATTTCCTTAACTTTTTTCTTTGTTTTTTGTTTAAGAGTTGCCCAAGCATTTGATCCTAACTTATTTATTTTAGGCTCGGCACCTTCTTTTCCTGAATATTTGGCAATGCGATGAAGAGAATGAATACTGATATTTACAATATCATAATCTTTATAAACTAAGCGAATGGTTTCCTGAAGTTTTCCGTTTACTTCAATTGTTTCCAATCCTCCATAACGCCCAACACCATAGTCGATATGGGTGATGTAGTCGCCTGGATTCAAACCTTTTAACTCTTTTAAAGTTAATGCTTCATTCTTTTTATTGAAACTGCTTTTTATCTTAAAACGATGATAGCGATCGAAAATCTGATGGTCGGTATAACATGCAATTTTTAAATCATTATCAATAAAACCACTAGAAAAAGAAGCTCCGCCAAAACCTTCATCAAATGGAAGTTTTTTTGTTTCGGTTTTTGAAGTTGGTGAAATGTCCTCAAATATTTTATATAATCGTTCTACTTGTTTGTGATTTTCAGCAAAAATAATATTGCTGTATCCATTCCTGTTATTAGCATTCAGGTTGTCCAGTAAAAAACTGAAATTTTTATTGAAACTTGGTTGTGGTGAAAAATTATAGGTAATGGTTTGTGTTGGTTTTAATGAAAAGTGGTTGCCAAATTCCACCAATGGAAATCCTAAAACTTGTTTTGTAAATGTATCTTTATCAATGTATAATTCTAATGGTTCAAGTTGTTCAATGATTGAATCAAGTTTGCTGAAAGAGGTTTCGGCCTGCACAAATGCTTTCTCAATTCTATCAATCGTAAGTTGAAAATGCTTGAACCAGATCACAGAATTTTCGGGAATAAACTCAAAAAATGTTTGTCGGCTTTCTTGTAATAATTTGGCCTGCACATTTGGAATGATCGTGCAATAGGCCAGTTTTTGAATAGATAATTGAGATGTAGGATCGAAACTCCTTATGGAATCAACATCATTTCCTAAAAATTCGACACGGTAAGGGAATTCATTTGAGAATGAAAATATATCGACAATTCCTCCTCGAATAGAAAACTGACCAGGTGCTAAAACATAGTCAACTCTATCAAATCCATATTCAATTAAAACTTCTGTAATAAAATCAATGGATATTTTTTCCCCTTGTTTTAGCTCAAGCGTATTTTTAGTTAAGTGTGATCTTGTAACAACTTTTTCGGTTAATGCTTCGGGATATGTTACAATGCAAATATGTTTTTTCCCTGTATTGATCTTATTTAAAACTTCTGCCCGAAGTAATATATTAGAATTGTCAACTTCCTCGTATTCATATGGCATCCGATAGGATGCAGGAAAAAACAAAACATTTTCTTCTCCCAATAAGTTTTCCAGGTCATTTAAGAAATATGCAGCTTCTTCTTTATCTGCAAGAATGAATAAATTGGTTTTGTAAATGTTCTGATGTGCTGCGGTAGCTATGAAGGAAGCTCCAGATCCGATGACACCTTTCAGCTGAACGCGCGTAGCATTCCCTTTCAATTCTGATATTAGTATAGAATTGTTAGCTGAATCGTTGTACTTACGTAAAATATCTTCTTTCGTCACGCTGCTTCCAAAAAGGATTACAAAAATACAAAAAATAAACCCTCAATTGATTTAACAAATGAGGGTTCGAATAGGAATAAATTATTAATTAAACTTTTTCAACTTCAGTTACAGATGAGTGTTTTTTCATATACTCACATGCAGCATCAACCATGTCTGCTGATCCAATAAATAAAGGAGTGCGCTGATGAAGTTCTGAAATGTCTAAATCTAAGATTCTTTTAAAACCATTTGTAGCTTTCCCACCTGCTTGTTCAACTATGAAAGCCAATGGATTACATTCATATAACAAACGTAACTTTCCGTTTGGCGATTTTGATGTAGTTGGATAAATATAAATCCCACCTTTAATTAAATTTCTATGAATATCAGCAACACCAGAACCTATGTAACGTGAGGAGTATGGGCGATTTGTTGCATCGTCTTCTTCCTGACAATGTTTAATATATTTTTTTACTCCATCAGGAAAATGAACATAATTACCTTCATTTATCGAATATGTTGTTGCCGTTTTAGGTGTTTGCATATTCGGGTGCGATAAGCAAAATTCTCCGATAGACGGATCTAAAGTAAAACCATTAACACCTTTTCCTGTGCTGTAAACAAGCATACAGGATGAACCATATATTACGTAACCTGCAGCAACTTGTTCTGTACCGCGTTGTAAAAAATCTTCTGTTGTCCCAGGACCTGAAAGTGAAGTTCTGCGCAAAATAGAAAAAATCGTTCCTACTGAAACATTTACATCAATATTGGATGATCCATCTAAAGGGTCCATTGCAACAATATATTTTGCATTTTTTGACATTTCATTTTCAACGAGAATAATGTCTTCATTTTCTTCAGAAGCAATAGCACAACATTCTCCACCAACACTAAGTGCAGCAATAAATTGTTCGTTTGCAAAAACATCCAATTTTTTTACATCTTCTCCTTGAATATTTATTTCACCAGCATCGCCTAAAATATCTGCCAATCCGGCTTTAGTTACTTCACGATTAACAATTTTGGATGCAATACCGATATCGCGCAAAAGCCTTGATAATTCACCTTTTGAAAAAGGAAAATCTGCTTGTTTCTCTATAATAAACTGCCCTAATGTTTTAACTCGACTCATTGTTTCTATGTATTAAAATAAGAAGCACAAATATCGCAATATTTTTGAATGATTTGACCGAATTTTTCAACCTGTCAAATCAAAGAATTAAATATCTTTGCTTCTTATTTTAAAATCATGAATATTTTAATAAGAAAAGTCCAAAAAGCAGACTTTCCTCAAGCACTTGAATTGGTAAAAGAGTTAGCTACTTTTGAAAAAGCTCCTAATAAAGTTTCTGTAACAATCGAAGAAATGGAACGTGATGGCTTTGGCTCGGAACCTGTATTTAAATTTTTTGTTGCTGAACTTGAAGGGAAAATTGTAGGCATGTCCCTTTATTATATTAAGTATTCAACGTGGGAAGGGAAATGTGTTTTTTTAGAAGATATAATTGTGACCGAATCGCATCGTAAATATGGTATCGGAAAAAAATTATTTGATGAAATCGTGAAGGTGGCAAAAGAAATGAAGGCTAAAAGATTGGAGTGGCAGGTTTTAGCTTGGAATGAGTTGGCGATAAAGTTTTATGAAAAGGTAGATTCTCATTTTGATAATGAGTGGGTAAATTGCAAATTATCTGAAAAGCAAATTCAAGAGTATAAAATTTAAGAGGAATAATTAAATAATGAAAGTATTCAAATTTGGAGGGGCATCTGTTAAGGATGCAAATGCTGTTAAGAATGTGGCAACTGTTTTACAACGTTTTCCTAGCGAAAACATTATTGTTGTTGTTTCTGCAATGGGCAAGATAACAAATGCGTTGGAACGATTGACAGAT
>CAIXIP010000084.1 GCA_903919535.1 uncultured Bacteroidota bacterium
ATCTTGTCCATAGTTACTAACTATTGAATGTTAATTTCCATAATTAAAGAATTTATTTTTGCACAGAATCTTCATCAAAGAATTTTTTGATTTTATCAATGAACCCTGTTGATTTTTCTTTTGAATGACCTTTTATAGTTGTTTCCGGAATTGCAGTTACATTCTTATTTTTCTTATCCAGTGTCTGCAAGCCCTTCATAACAAGACCTACTGAGGTTGCAAACATCGGGCTGGTTACTTCATCGCTTCCTTTTGCAAGATGTTCATTTGGATAACCAATACGAGTATCCATTCCCGTAATGTACTCAACCAATTGAGTAACATGTTTCAATTGTGCTCCACCACCCGTAATTACTATTCCTGCAATTAATTTTTTTTCGTAACCTGAATTTTTTATTTCATAAAACACATGTTCAATAATTTCTTCCATGCGAGCTTGAATGATATTGGAAAGATTTTTAACAGAGATTTCTTTATGGGGACGACCTCTTAAACCTGGGATAGAAACAATTTCATTTTCCTGATTTTCGCTTGCCAATGCTGAACCGAATTTTATTTTCAATAATTCCGCCTGATTTTTTATGATTGTGCAGCCTTCTTTAACATCTTCTGTGATTACGTTTCCACCAAATGGTATTACCGCAGTATGACGTATTATTCCATTCTGAAATATTGCAACATCTGTTGTTCCACCACCAATATCGACTAACACAACACCTGCTTCTTTTTCTTCATCACTTAAAACGGCATCAGCAGAAGCAAGTGGCTCTAGAGTTAATTCTGAAACAGCTAAGCCTGATTTCTGAATACACTTGTAAATATTTTTTGCAGCAGCAATTTGCCCGGAGATAATATGAAAGTTTGCCTCTAAACGAATCCCTGACATTCCTATCGGATTTTTTATTCCAGGTTCACTGTCAATAATATATTCTTGTGGCAACACATGTATAATTTCTTCTCCCGGCTGCATCACTAATTTAAACATGTCGTCAATTAATGAATCGATATCTTTTTGAGAGATTTCTTCTTCGCCACTTGAACGGGTTTTAATACCTCGGTGTTGCATGCTACGAATGTGTTGACCTGCAATACCTACATTCACTATTTTAATATCTACACCTGATTTTGCCTCTGCATCAGTAACAGCTGTTTTGATAGATTGAACAGTCTGGTCAATATTTTGAACAACACCACGTGCAACACCAAACGATTCGGATTTACCCATTCCAAGAATTTCAATTTTTCCGAATTCATTTCTGCGACCTACGATGGCAACAATTTTTGTTGTTCCTATGTCTAAACCTACTACAATTTCTGATGGCTCCATTACAATTTATTTTTTAGTACAAACTATTTGATTCTTGAATTTTAAATTTATTGTTGAATATTTATCCCACCAACCAGTGGTATTTAAACCTTGCTGATAGAATGTTAATAATTTTTTGAATTTTTCATCCATAGCGGTAGTGTCTCCAAATATTATTTTTTGGTTACCTACCATAGGAACAATTTCCATATCCTTTTCATCATTAATATATATCTGATGTACTTGTGATTTCCAAAATTCATCAGCATTAATATAGTTGGCCATCGCAAATAATTCGCCCAACATACTTGTTGCACTTAACAAACTATCCTTTGAAATATCGGTTACAGAATATTTATAACGAGAAGCAAATGGTTCTAAAATATTTCCATTCACAACCAAAACCTTAGCTGTATATTTATCTGAAAGAGGCATTAATTTCCCTTGCTCATCTAGATAATAACTATCACCATTACTATTGATTACCCGAATTACTGGCTTTCTTTGTTTTACATTAATTTTTACTTCACCATCAATCGACATGCTAACTTCAGAATTTGCAATATCGGCATGACTATTTAAAACGTTCTCCAATTCTGGAATATTTATTGTCGATTTAGGCTGGCCAACAATCGAATCACCACGGTCTTTAAGAAGCTGTTTGATGTCATCTTTATCAATAAAATCTACATCTCCGTCCTGACTAACATTAACAGTTAAACGACTACAACACAATGCAGCTTGCTGTTTATTAACAAACCCCATAGTGATGAACAAGCCAATAATTAAAATCGACCACATGGTAATAAATAATATTTTTTTAAACTTTTTCAAACTATTTTATTCAAACTATTTTAAACTTTCTTTAGATACAATTATCCGATAGAAATTTTCGCAAAGGCTCAACAACAGTATCGATGTCTCCTGCGCCCATTGTAATTAAAACTTCTAACTTCCTTTTGCTTACTTCTTCAACTATATCTTTTTTCTGACAAATACTTTTATGAGATGATCTCATTTTATTCAACAACATTTTCGAATTTACTCCTTCCAAAGGCAATTCACGTGCAGGATATATTTCCAATAAAATACATTCGTCCAAAAGATCTAAGCTCTTAGCAAAATCATCAGCAAAATCTCTCGTCCGTGAAAACAAATGAGGCTGAAAAATTCCAGTTATCTTTTTTCCAGGATACATCTCTTTTGCTGAATTAATTGTTGCTTTCAGTTCTTCTGGATGATGTGCATAATCATCTATATAAACCAACTCATCTGTTTTGATCTGATAATCAAATCTGCGTTTAACTCCACTAAATGATTTTAATGCTTCACGAATCTCTGTTTCAGAAATCCCCATTTCGCATGCAACTGCTACAGCTGCTATTGAATTTTCAACATTATGTAATCCAGGCAAGCCCAATGTCATATTTTTAAAAACACCTTTTGGAGTTACAATTTCATAATGATAAACTGCATTCTCAATCTTTATATTATCAGCAAAATAATTTGATGTTGAATCACTGACAGAATAGGTTATTGGTGTGTTAGCAGAATTAATTTTGCTGACAATATTTTTCTTCAAGATCAATTTTGATCTTACTTGTTTTGCAAACAATGAAAATGATTCTTCAACTTGCTCTTTGTTACCATAAATATCTAAATGATCAGCATCAACCGAAGTTATAACAGCAATTTCGGGATGTAATGTTAAAAATGAACGATCATATTCGTCCGCCTCAACAACTACTATATTATTGTTTGTTACACTTTGATTATTACTTTTTAAGGTAGAGCTGAGCAATAAATTTGTATTGTAATTTTTTGTGATGCCACCCAAAAAAGCTGAAGGGTCAAGATTTGCATATCTCAAAATGTGCGCGATCAATGATGATGTAGTGGTTTTACCATGCGTTCCGGATACAGCGATTGTTCGCGAAGTTTCGGTTATTATCCCCAATACTTCAGCCCTTTTTTTAATGTTAAACCCATTAATATTAAAATAAACAAACTCGCTGTGATCCTTTGGAACTGCAGGCGTATAAACTATTAAAATTTGAGATTTGAGATTTACAGACTTAAAGCCTTCTGCAATCAAATCTATGTTATCTTCAAAATGAATTTCAATTCCTTCAGCAATTAATTCATCAGTAAGTTTCGTTGAAGTTTTATCATACCCACTTACATTTTTCCCCATCGCTTTAAAATAACGAGCTAAGGCACTCATTCCAATGCCTCCAATACCAAGAAAATATATGTGCGTAAAACTCTTCAACTTTCTGCTATTATTATTTTTTATTATTTATTAAGTTCAATACTTCATTTGCAATGACCTTTGCAGAATCATGCATAGCTAACTTTGATATATTTTCCGACAACTTAAAGCATGTTTCATCATCTTTTATTAAACTAATAGCTTGCTCACACAAATTCTCACGCGCTTCTGAATCCTTAATGATAATTGCAGCGTTGTATGTAACAAGTGCCATTGCATTTTTAGTTTGATGATCTTCTGCTGCGGTTGGCAATGGAATAAATATGCAAGGTTTTTTCACTAAACATAATTCGGATACAGAACTTGCACCGGCTCTTGAAATAACCATATCTGCAACGGCATAAGCATAATCCATCTTTTGAATAAAGTCGAATGCTTTTATTCCTTTTTCTTCAAATTGAGAAACAGCTTGTTTTGCAGTATTCAGAAAGGCTGTACCTGTTTGCCAAATTAATTGAACGTTATTTTTTTCAAATGCTTCTAGACATTTTAATATACTTTCGTTAATTGTTCTTGCACCTTGACTTCCACCAATCACTAATATTATTTTTTTTTCTCCACTCAAACCAAATTGCTCCAATCCTCGATCACGTTTACCTTCTAAAGTCAGGATATCTTGCCGAACAGGATTGCCAGTTAAAATAATTTTTTCTTTCGGAAAGAATTTTTCCATTCCCGAATAGGCAACACAAATACGATTTACCTTTTTAGAAAGAATTTTGTTTGTTACCCCAGCATATGAATTTTGTTCTTGAATTAAGGTTGGTATTCCATAATTTGATGCAACCCTTAACATAGGCCCGCTTGCGTAACCACCAGTACCAATTACAGCATCAGGCTTAAAAGATCTTACAATTTTTTTCGCCTTCATTAAACTACTGATAACTTTAAATGGAAAAGCAAAATTCGACATAGAAAATTTCCGCTGAAATCCTGAAATCCATAGGCCTTCGATTTTATATCCAGCTGCAGGCACTTTTTCCATTTCCATTTTTCCTTCAGCACCAACAAATAAAAACTCAGTATCAGGTCTCAGTGCTTTGATTGCATTAGCAATAGCAATGGCAGGAAAAATATGTCCGCCTGTACCTCCACCACTAACAATTATTCTAAGCGGTTTCATGATTACCTCCTTCCTTTTCGAGTTCGTTTTCGCGACTAACACTTAATATCACTCCAATCGATATACTTGTGAACCAGATAGAAGTTCCACCCATACTTATCAATGGAAGGGGCTGACCAGTTACAGGGAATAAATTTACCGCTACTGCCATATTTATCATTGCCTGAAAAACCAGACTAAATGTTAATCCAATAGCTAGTAAACTTCCAAATGTTTTTTCACTCTTATTTGCAATGTTAACACCCCGAAATAACAAAACGAGATATAAAAAAATAATAATTACTGCTGCAGCTAAGCCCCATTCTTCAATAACAATAGCAAAAATAAAATCAGATGATGCCTGAGGCAAAAAATTCCTTTGCATACTATTACCCGGCCCTTGAGGCACTCTACCTCTGGCAATAGCAATTTTTGCTTGTTCGGCTTGGAAATTGCTTTCGCTATCACCGGAGCTAAAATTTTCTATCCGAGCTTTCCATGTCTCGCCACGCTTGACTATTTTAGGGAAATTAAATATTAACACTATCAATAAAGTTCCTAATAGTAAACCCGATGCAAGTAGAATCAACAAATGCTTTGTATTCATTCTACCAATAAACATTAACACAAGGCAAGTCAAAAACAATAAAGCTGCTGTTGAAAAATTTGCAGGCAAGATCAATGCACAAATAACCCCTACAGGAATTATTATAGGCAAGAATGCTTGCTTAAAATCTTTTATAACATCTTGTTTTATTGCCAACATACGTGCAACATATGTTATCAATGCAAGCTTTGCAAAATCTGATGTTTGAAAAGTTAATGATGTTCCGGGTATAGCGAGCCATCGACTAGCTTCGCCTGCACTTACTCCTTTAAATAATGTATATAGTAATAATGGTGCAGCTAAAAATAGAGCAATCTGTGAGATACGTGAGAAATAAGAATATTTTACTTTATGAATTAAATACATCAAAAATATTCCGGATGCAACAATAAAAACATGTTTGATCAAGTAGGATCCCGTATCGCCTCCTTTAAAACGATAAGCCAATGCTACAACTGAACTGTAAACAACCAACACAGATAAAAGGGATAGCAGCAAAACTACTGTCCAAATAACTTTATCCCCTTTTATGTATTTAAATAAATTCATGCTTTTACTTTATTTTACAATGCGCGAACTGCTTGTTTAAATTGTGTTCCGCGATCTTCATAATTTTCAAACAAATCGAAACTTGCACAAGCAGGAGACAACAAAACAGTATCTCCTTTTTTACCTATTTTGTATGCATGGGCTACGGCTTCTTTTGCAGAGTTTGCCTCAACAATAGTTTCAACCATACCACCAAAAGCTTTAATAATTTTTTTATTATCAGCGCCTAAACAAATAATTGCTTTTACTTTTTCTTTTACAAGATCATTTAGCATGGAATAATCGTTCCCTTTATCAACACCACCAAGAATAAGGATAACAGGATTATTCATGCTTTCCAAAGCATACCATGTCGAATTTACATTTGTAGCTTTTGAATCATTTATAAATTCAATACCATGAACATTTCCGACTAACTCCAATCGATGATCGATGTTATGAAAATCAGAAAGACTTTCACGAATCGTTTCTTTTCTAATGTCAATCAATTTTCCGGCAACACCAGCGGCCATTGAATTGTACATGTTGTGTTTCCCTTGTAGTGCTAGTTCTTGTATTGTCATAAATAAAGGATTAGTGTTGTTTATTAATATTTCTAGTTGATTGTTTTCGTTTAAAAATGCTCCTTGATCAACTTTTTGTTTGATTGAAAAAGGGTATTGTTTTGCTCTAATTTTTTTATTTTTAATAATGCTCATTGTTACTTCATCATCAATGCAATAAATAAATGCATCATCTGAAGTTTGATTTTGAATTACTCTGAATTTTGATTCTGCATAGTTTTCTAATTTGTAATCATATCTGTCCAAATGGTCGGGAGTGATGTTTAACAGAATTGCTATATCCGCCTTGAAATCAAACATCCCATCCAATTGAAAACTGCTTAATTCAATCACATAATAATCGAAACTGTTTTCTGCCACCTGCATTGCAAAACTTTGTCCAACGTTACCAGCAAGCCCTACATTCAATCCTGCTTTTTTTAACATGTGATAAATCAACAGAGTTGTTGTTGTTTTCCCATTACTTCCAGTGATACAAATTTTCTTTGCATTTGTATATCTTCCCGCAAATTCAATTTCAGATATCACAGGAATTCCTTTTTTTTCCAACGCTTTTATTAAGTCTGCTTTATCAGGAATACCTGGACTTTTCACCACTTCATCTGCATTCAGGATCAATTCTTCAGTATGCTTTTCATCTTCATACTTAATTCCACATTTTGAAAGAACGTTTTTGTACTTATCTTTTATTTTTCCTTTATCAGAAAGAAAAACATCAAATCCTTTTTTTTGTGCAAGTACAGCAGTACCAACACCACTCTCTCCACCACCAAGTATTACAAGGCGTTTCATGTTATCTCAATTTCAATGTTACTATGGTCAAAATCGCCAACATAATTCCTATGATCCAAAAACGAGAAACAATTTTTGATTCATGAAACCCTTTTTTTTGATAATGGTGATGTAGTGGAGACATGAGAAAAATTCTGCGACCTTCTCCATATTTCTTTTTTGTGTATTTGAAATAAGCAACTTGCATCATTACAGACATGTTTTCAATTACAAAAACTCCACAGAGTATAGGAATCAGCAATTCTTTTCTCGCCACAATGGCAAATACTGCAATAATTCCACCTAGTGTAAGGCTACCGGTATCTCCCATAAACACTTGAGCAGGGTAGGCGTTATACCAAAGAAAACCAACGCAAGCTCCCACAAATGCAGAAATAAAAATTACCATTTCGCCAAAATTCGGGATGTACATAATGTTGAGGTAATCAGCGAAAATCATGTTGCCGGATACGTATGCAAAAAGAGCTAATGTTGAGCCAATGATTGCAGATGTGCCTGTTGCGAGTCCGTCTATCCCGTCAGTAATATTTGCGCCATTTGAAACTGCTGTGATAATTATAATTACAGCGAGAATGTATATTATCCAGGTATATTTTCGCATTCCTTCACCGAAAATTGCCATCAAAGAAGAATAATTGATTTCATTATCCTTTACGAATGGTATTGTAGTATTCGGTAATTTTCTATCAAGCATATAATGAACTTTTCCGTCAGTTTCAACTACTTTGGTGACTTTAGTAGAATCAACTTTCTGCACTAATTCCTGAGGAATCTCTACTTTCGTTTTAATATCCGGGTGAAAATAAACTGTTATACCCACAAACAAGCCTAGTCCAACTTGTCCTAACACTTTGAATTTCCCTGCAAGTCCTTTTTTATCTTTTTTAAATACTTTGATGTAATCATCTAAAAAACCTATTAATCCAAGCCAAATGGTTGAAACGATCATAAGGATGATATAAATATTATCGAGTCGTGCGAAAAGAAATGTAGGAACAAGAATCGCTGCAATAATAATTAACCCTCCCATTGTTGGAGTTCCAGCCTTTTGTTTTTCTCCCGCAAGTCCAAGGTCTCGAATAGTTTCCCCTACTTGCTTTTTTTGCAAGAGAAGAATAATCCGTTTTCCAAGCAACATTGAAATAATGAGGGAAACAAGAATAGCCATAGCTGCCCTAAAAGAGATATACTGAAACACTCCCGCACCAGGGAAATTAAAATGTTTGTCTAAAAAATTAAATAAGTAGTAGAACATTATTTTCCAAATAGTTTTAAGTTTTCCTGTAACACTTGCATATCATCAAATGAATGCTTAACTCCTTTTATCTCTTGATATTTTTCATGCCCCTTACCAGCCACAAGTATTATGTCTCCAGCATTTGCAAACGAGCACGCTATTTTTATTGCTTCACTTCTATCTGTAATAGAAATAGTTTTTTTATTATTCACAACATCAACACCGTGTTGCATTTCTTTAATAATTGCATCAGGATCTTCGCTGCGTGGATTGTCTGAAGTAATAATTACTCTGTTACTTAGGTCACATGCAATTTTTGCCATGATTGGTCGCTTAGCAGAATCTCTGTCACCTCCGCAACCTACTATGGTAATTACCTGTTCATTTCCAGTACGGATATCCGCAATTGTTTTTAATACGTTCATCAATGCGTCCGGAGTGTGCGCATAATCAACGATTCCTATTATCCCATTATCACTTCGTACATGTTGGAAACGACCTTCAACAGAATTTAAAGAACTTAAAGTGGTTAGGACATTTAATTTATCTTCCTTCAACAAAACTGCAGTAGCATATACAGCAAGCAAATTATAAGCATTGAAACTGCCGATAAGTTTGCTCCACATTTCCTGATTATCGATATTTAAAAGCAAACCACTGAATTGATTTTCTACGACTCTGCATTTAAAATCAGCCATAGAACGAAGCGAATAAGTATACTTGGAGGCACGAGTATTTTGCAACATCACTTCACCATTTGCGTCATCTTTATTTGTTAATGCAAATGAGTTACTCCCAAGTGAATCAAAAAAACATTTCTTTGCTTTGATATATTCGGCAAACGTTTTGTGATAATCTAAATGATCGTGCGTAATGTTTGTAAATACGCCACCAGCAAAATGAATTCCAGCAATACGGTTTTGAACAACAGCATGTGAACTTACTTCCATGAAACAGTGAGTACAGCCCTTATCAATCATCTTACGAAGCAATTTATTTAATTGAATTGCATCGGGTGTGGTATGAGTTGAAGGAATAATTTCATCATTGATCTGATTTTTCACTGTTGAAAGCAAACCAACTTTATGTCCTAATTTTACAAATAGATTAAATAATAAGGTTACAGTTGTTGTTTTACCATTTGTTCCTGTAATGCCTATTAATTTAATATGTTCAGAAGGATTATCAAAATAATTACTCGCAATAATGCCTAACGCAATGGTGGTATCTTTTACTTTTATATATGTAACTTTTTCATTTTGTTGCGTAGGCAACTCTTCACATAAAATCGCAATAGCACCTTTTGCAATAGTATCATCGATATATTTATGCCCATCGCTCAGCGTACCTTTCACCGCAACAAATAAACTATCCTTTTCGATTTTTCTAGAATCAAAACTGATAGTATTAATTGCAATATTGGTTGAGCCAACAACTTCAATTAATCCCGCTTTATATAATATGTCTTTTAATAATTTCATTAAATCAATTGCAAAATAATTTGTGTGCCTTTAATAAAAGTTGCTCCTGCTTGAATTGACTGTGTTGCAACAGAGCCACTGCCAATAATTTTAACTCTCAAACCTTTGGGTTCTAATAAAAACAAAACATCTCTTGCAGTCATTCCTGTTAAATCTGGAATAATATTTTTCTTCAAATCATTCTCAATTTTCTGTGATGACAATCTAATTGATGTAGAATCTTTCATAGTGCTTAAAACCCAATCCGCTTTCAAATCAGTTGATTGATTTTTAATTTTTAATTTGGTTAATACATTTTGAATTTCTTTTTGGCAGCCATTTTTTACTGATGGTGCTTTAACAGCAAATTCTGATTGTTTTGAATTTATTTCTTTATGAATCTCTAAACTTGTTGAATATACTTTATCAGCTACATCCTTAAACACAGGACCTGCTACAACACCCCCATAGTATGCGTCACCACTAGGTGCACTAATTACAACAATGCATGAATACTTTGGATTATCTGCCGGGAAATACCCTACAAATGAGGCTTGGTAAGTCATTTTACCATTTACTATTCCCATTTGTGCTGTTCCGGTTTTTCCAGCAATTTGATAATTCGCTGACTTCAAACTTTTTCCGGTCCCTCTTAATACAACACCTTCCATCATTGACTTCGCCTTATTGACAGTACTTTGAGAACAGATAGATGGATTAATAACTTCCGGTTCAAATATTTTTGTAGCCTTTCCTCTATTATGAATTTCTTTAACAAACATTGGTCGCATCATTTTTCCGTTGTTTGCAATAGCACTATAAAAATTCAAGATCTGTAATGGAGTGATTCTTGATTCGTACCCATAACTAATCCAAGGCAAAGTAATTGCTGACCATGTTTTATCCTCTGTATTTTTTATGTATGGATTTGCTTCACCCGGAATCGTAATATTAAGCTTAGAGTTTAATCCCATTTTATACAACCTATCGATGTATTTTTGCGGATCCTTTGCGTAATAACGCGTAATGATTTTTGTAACTCCAACATTTGACGATTGTTCAAAAACTTCCTGAACTGATATTCTGCTTTTCTCAGGATGATGCGAATCATGCACCGGCTTACCACTATAAAAACAAGTACCATCACCAATATCAATAATCTCATTTAGGCTAACATTAAAATCTTCCATAGCTGCAACAAGCGAAGGCAATTTGAATGTAGAACCAGGTACTGTTGCAACACCAACAGCATAATTCAAATTTTCCATGTAAATGGAAGTGTCTTTACTATTTCGTGTCAGATTTGCAATTGCTTTAATTTCTCCAGTTTTAATTTCCATTAATACCAAACAACCATGATCGGCACCATGTTTCCTCAAGCAATTCATTAATGAATTTTCAGCAACATCCTGTACATTGATATCAATTGTAGAAACTATATCAGCCCCATCTTCCGGATCTACTTCGTTATCGTCATTTATCGGACGCCAAACATTTCCAGCAATTTTTTGCATCAATCTGTGACCGCTTGTTCCTTCTAGATAATTATTGTACGCAACTTCCATCCCATAGGACTTGCCGGTTCCGTTATCATTTAACTTACCAATGGTTCGTGCAGCAAGGAATTGAAAGGGCCGTTCACGTTTGTTAGTTTGCAGATAAACAAATCCACCACGATTTTTTCCTTTACGGAGAATCGGGAACTTTTTCATTTTTTGCAAATTCGTATAAGAGACATCTTTTTGCAAAAGCACCCACCGATCTCCTCCTTTGCGAGCCTTTACTAAATCTTTTCTATACTCTTTCCAAGTTTTATCCTGAAACAAATTCGACAACGAAATAGACAATGAATCAACATTATCATCAAATATTTCTTGAGTAATTGCATCTGTATTTACATCCATACCTACTTCATAGTAGGGCAAAGAAGTAGCCAACAAACTTCCATTTGAGTCATAAATATTTCCACGAACTGCTTCGATATCAAAAAACTTGGTTAAAAAGCTTTCTGCTTGAGCCCTATATTTGTCGCCATCAACAAATTGAATGATGCATATTTTGGAAATTATAGCGACACCAAAAAGACATATAATAAAATATATGAGATATACACGCCACAGTATGTCTTTTTTCGCTTCCAATTATTTAATCTTTTTGAGGGGTTGGGTTAACTATTTTTACTAAAATCTTTTTAGGAGACACCACCGACTCCTTTATTCCTGTTAGCTGCAAAGCCAATGCTTTTGCCACTTCAGTTTGTTTACTTTTTATTACTAATGAATCTTTTACAACTATATATTGAGTTCTTAATTCTTTTATTTCATTTGTCAAGCGATTTACTTTTCTTACTTGATCATCTGCATAATATCCATTAGCTATATAACATATAGCGAGAAAAGACAAGAAAATAATAAAAGGCAAATTCTTAAGTGTCGTTTCTTTTGAAAGAAAACTTCCACTCACAACGTTAGCAACAGAGCGCACCACTTTACTTTCCTTTACAGGAGCTTCAGCTTTTTGCGGCTCTTCCGCTTTTGGTTGTTCTTTGAATTTATTACCCATTATTTTTTTTCTGCTATCCTTAATTTTGCACTTCGCGCCCTGCTATTTTCTTCATTTTCCTTTTCAGTCGGAACAACTGGTTTCCTTGTTATTTGTTTAAAAGGCGTTAACTGATTACCAAAAAAATCTTTATCCACTTCACCCTCAAACTTTCCGCTACGCATTATATTTTTCACCAATCGATCTTCTAAAGAATGATATGCTATAACTACTAATCGCCCTCCCGGCTTTAAAACCTCTAAACTTTGTGTCAATAAATCCTTTAACACATCTAACTCCTTATTCACCTCAATCCTTAATGCTTGAAACACTTGTGCGAAATATTGATTTTCGCGACCTCGCCTAACACACTTTTCAATTGCTACCTTCAAATCATTAACGGTTTCAATTTGCTTCTCTTTTCTTGCATGAAAAATTACGTAAGCTAACCTTCCTGCATTTTCAACTTCTCCATACAATTTGAAAATCCGTTTCAAATCTTCTTCACTATAAGTATTTAATATATCTGCAGCAGTTAGCTTGTCATTTTGATCCATTCGCATATCCAACTTTGCATCAAAACGAGTAGAAAAACCTCTTCCTGCTTCGTCAAACTGATGAGACGAAACACCTAAATCTGCTAGCAAACCATCAACAGGCAAAGCGTTGTACATTTTCAGGAAATTTTTGAGATACCTAAAATTTTGTCTGATGAGAACAAATCTCTCATCAACGATATTATTTTTTATTGCATCTTCATCCTGATCAAAAGCATACAACTTACCAGTTGTTAGATGCTTTAAAATCTCTCTAGAATGACCTCCCCCGCCAAAAGTTACATCAACATAAATACCTTTAGGATCAATGTTCAAACCTTCAATACACTCTTTTAAAAGAACGGGGTTATGATATTCCATTATTCTGCAGTTGTAGGATTAATTCCTCCCATTACATCTTCAGCCAATTTTTCAAAATCGGTTGTTCCATCATTAATAAACTTCTCGTATGCTTTGGTATCCCAAATTTCAATTCGATCCCCTGCGGCTGCCATCATTACATTTTTTGAGATCCCGGAAAAAGTCATCATGTCTTTCGAGATTAATAAACGCCCAGCCGAATCAAGCTCCACAGGAACAACACCGTAATTAAACATTCGGATAAACTCCACATTCTTCTTCACAAACTTGTTCAGTTTATTTACCTCTTTCACCATTTCATTCCATGTTGCTGTAGGAAACAACTCCAAGGACTTGCTGAATATGCTTCGTTTCATCACAAATCCTCCTTTCAACTCTTTTGCAAGTTGTTTTTTGAAGGCAACAGGAAGCATTACACGTCCCTTCGCGTCAGCATTACACTCATATACTCCAAACAGACTACTCATAGCGGTTTTATCCTTTGTGGGGTAAAAATAACGAAAGTTTTCCCACTTTTTACCACAATTTCCCACTTTGTTGAAAACTTTTAGGTTATCGACAAACCATTAACATTTTTTTTAGATTTGTTAAAATAAACAAACCAGCCGGAAATGCCTTACCAATAAAACATTCAAAAAATATTAAGAGATTTTTTTGATTGCCATTTATTCACAAAAAAATAAATATGCAGCTGAAAATTTTCCGGTTTTCAATTTGAATCATTTTTTATTTAGAATGAAATGGAAAACTATCTTTGCATGTGCTTCAAAAAATCACATATAAAAATTCAGACAACGACTTTGATATCAATATTGAAGTACTTAGCAGCCGTTTTGACCGCATTTGCTTCTTTGAATCAAACAAAAAAGCAAACAACAATAAAAACTTATATTCCTCTAAAATTGTTGCTATTGGAGCAAATGAAGAACTAATCATAAAAAAAACAGGGACTGCATTATCTGAATTGCAAGAATTTTACGATAAAAAAAAAGGTTGGCTCTTCGGATTTTTTAGCTACGATTTAAAAAATGAAATTGAAGAATTAACTTCTAAAAATACAGACAACATTAAATTCCCTTTGCTTCATTTTTTTTCTCCAAAAGTTGTCTTACAAATTGAAAATGAAATTACTTTTCTTTTTTACGATGATGATTTTATTTCAAAATCGGAAGCGGAAGAAATATACATATTGAGTCTTTCTCCCTCGAATCATCATTATAAAGAGGGATTAAAAAAAATAAATATTCAATCAAAAATTACGAAGGAAGAATACATTGATTCAGTAAATCAACTTAAAAACCATATCCTTAAAGGAGATATCTACGAGATCAATTTTTGTCAAGAATATTTTGCGACAAATGCGGAACTAAACCCTGTCCAAATTTTCAAAAAACTAAACTCCATTTCTCAAGCTCCCTTTGCGGCTTTTTGCAAGTTTTCAGAGCACTATTTAATATGTTCGAGTCCCGAACGATTTTTACAAAAACGGGGGAACACTTTAATTTCACAGCCTATAAAAGGAACTACAAAACGCTCAGAAAACAAATATGAAGATGAGGAATTAAAAAATCAATTATATAGAAATCAAAAAGAACGCAGTGAAAATGTAATGATCGTTGACCTTGTTCGGAATGACCTCTCGCGCATTGCAGAGCGAGGAACTGTTAATGTGGATGAATTATTTGAGATTTACAGCTTCAAGCAAGTTCATCAAATGATCTCAACAATAAGTTGTAAACTGAAAAACAACATTCCCTTTTCTGAAATTATAAAAGCGACATTTCCTATGGGATCAATGACAGGTGCCCCAAAAGTAAGCGCTATGAAATTGATAGATGAATTTGAAAGCACAAAACGAGGATTATATTCCGGAGCAGTTGGTTATATAGCTCCTAATGGCGATTTTGATTTCAACGTAATTATCCGAAGCATTTTATATAATAAGGAAAACAAATATCTATCTCTTATGGTTGGCAGTGCAATTACAGATAAGTCCACTGCGCAACTCGAATATGATGAGTGCTTGTTAAAAGCGAAAGCGATGTTCGATGTACTTCAAATCTCTTTTTAATTAACTTTGCTAAATGCTTCAGTCCTTTAAATCATTCATCAAAAAAGAAAATCTTTTCAACCTTTCTGATAAAATACTTTTGACGGTTAGTGGAGGTATCGATTCAGTTGTAATGTGTGAACTTTTTTACCAGTCAAAAATAAATTTTGGTATCGCACATTGTAACTTTCAGTTACGAAATAAGGAAAGCGATAAAGATGAATTATTCGTAGAGGCATTAGCAGAAAAATACGGTGTTCCATTTCACTCTGTATCTTTCAACACTTCAGTTTACGCTAAAAAAAACAAATTATCAATACAAGTTGCCGCCCGACAATTACGTTATGATTGGTTTGAAGAGATTAGGGAGCAATTCAATTTCAAATTTATTGCAACAGCTCATCATCAGGATGATTCTATTGAAACTTTTTTTATCAATATTATTCGAGGAACAGGAATTTCTGGTTTACATGGAATCTTACCAAAACATGGTAAAATTATCAGACCATTGCTTTTTACAAACAAAAATGAAATTGAAGTTTTTTCTAAAAAAAATAAATTAAAGTATCGTGAAGATAGCAGTAACGCTTCTGATAAATATTTAAGAAACAAAATTCGACATCACATTATTCCGGTTTTGAAAGAAGTAAATCCTAATCTTGAAGAGACTATTGACAATAACATTAAGCACATCCGCGATGTCGAACATATCTACAAAAAAGAGATTGAGAACAAACGTAAAAAAATCGTAAAACAAGAAAAAGGAAACGATACAATTTCAATCGAAAAACTTAAAAAACTATCTCCGATTTCAACTTATTTATTTGAATTTTTAAAACCTTATAATTTCAATTCAACGGTAGCCAATGAAATTATCGAATCCTTGAATGCCGAATCGGGGAAACAATTTTTTTCAGAGACACATCGATTAATAAAAGATAGAGATAATTTAATTATTGACAATAGAAATAAAACTAAAGACATAATTTCCAAGGCTCCAAATTCAAGTCTAAATTTCTTAGTAAAAAAAAGTCAGAAAGAATTAGCGTTAAATGACATTCAATTACTATTAAACTCTGAGCTAAGAACAAAAACGGTTGGCATTCCAAAAGATAATTCAATTGCTTGTATAGATTATGACAAACTCGAATTTCCACTTGAAATCCGCAAATGGGAAAAAGGCGATTTTTTCTATCCATTGGGAATGAAAGGGAAAAAACTTGTCAGTGATTTTTTCATCGATAAAAAACTGTCCCTAAAGCAAAAAGAAAGCACTTGGCTATTAACATCTAACAGCAAAATTGCATGGATTATTGGTCATCGCCTTGATGAACGTTTTAAGATTACTGACAAAACACTGAAAATATATTTTGTAAAAATAGTTTAGTAGCGTAACTTTGAAATCCCATGGAAGAAAAAGACAAACACCTTTTTGAAGAGAAACAATATATTGGTTATAATAAATGGGCAATCCTTTGGCGAACAGTTTTAGCTTTGTTTTGCTTTTTGCTTTATTATTGGAGCGAACATCCTAAACCACTCGAAGTTGCTGTAGTAGGTGAAATCCCTTCTTCTCCGGTTGGGGAGGACTCTGGGCAATTGTTCTTCTTAATGGGTATGATAATTATGGTGCTTTCATTGATCCTAATTTTCGTTTTACATATTCATACAAAAGTAATTGGGAATAGCCTCATCATTGATGGACTATGGACATCACGAAAAGTAAAAATTGACCTAAATAGTATTGTCGTAGTGAAAAAAATAAAATACAGCAAGTATTTATTAAATCGCCCAGTTTATAATTTGCATTTCAAAAACACAATTAGATTTTTTACTCAGGGAAACTACGCAGTAGAGCTTACAGATAAAGATGGACTTAAATATAAAATAGGCAGCCAGAGACCAGAAGAGCTGAAAGCTGTTTTAGATCACGTTATTTCTAAAAATAAAAATTAGAAATAATTCTACAAATTGAAACTGTTATTTCCTTTGTTCGTAGAAGAAGCCAAATTCTCCTTTCATTCCTATACACTAACACCTAAATTTAATTTGTATGACAAACACCACACAAAATCACCAGCCAGTAATTATTTCAAAAGAAGATGTAAGTGAATTAAAATTTCCGCACGAAGACGTTTTATCAAACAAGGACGCTATAACATTACGCCTCACAAACCTTGAAAAAGCACTAAAACTAGGCAACACAGAGAACCACAAAATAAAAATCGTTTTTGAAGATAGTCATGGTTTAAAACAAGTAGAAACCACTATTTGGGGAGTAACCGACAAACGTGTTATTTTAAAACAGGGTGTACTTATTCCGATTTCACGAATTCATGAGGTAAAAATATAACATCAATTACTAATAATATTTTAAAAATAGCTCCGAAGTATCGGGGCTATTTTTTTATCTTTACAGAATATCAAAAGATAATTCTCACATTTATAAATATCTGCATGAAAAAATATCTTAGCCTATTTTTATTAGGATTCTTATTGTCAAACATTATCCTGGCACAAGACAACCCTGTTAAATGGAAAGTTTCAACAAAAAAAATAAGCCCTTGTGAATACGAGATACAATTTACAGGAACAATTGAAGATCATTGGCATGTTTATTCATTAACAATGAAAGGCGATGATGGCCCAATGCCTGCAAGAATTGTGCTTGACAAAAGCAGTGAGTATGAGCCAACAGGAAAAGCAACAGAAGGCACTCCAGTTAAGGCTTTCGATAAAGTTTTTGAAATGAATGTGGCTTATTTTGAAAAAACTGTAACATTCAAGCAAAAAATAAAATTAAAATCCAACAAAGAGGTAATTGTTAAAGGTACTTATGAATATCAAGCCTGCACTGAAGAAAAATGCATCTTCCCCCCTGCTACACCTTTTGAATATAAATTGCAGGGTAGTGAAGATTGTTTAAAAAGCAGCACAACTTTGCAAAACACAACAACAAATCCACTTGCTTGTGAATGTGACTCTAACGCCATCTATTCTATTATCAAGGCCAAAGAGATCGTAACACCAAATACGAATACAAAAACAGATACTACTGTTAAATCTGAGACGATAGTAGCTTCAAACAACGACACAAAAAATGGAAAGCCAACTTCTGAAAATGATCCTTGGTGGATGATTTATTTAACAGGATTAGTATGGGGATTTGCTGCCTTACTCACCCCTTGCGTTTTCCCTTTAATACCTATGAACGTAAGCTTCTTTTTAAAACGAAGTAAAACTAAATCTCAAGGTCGTTTTAATGCAATTGCATATGCTGTGTCAATCATAATAATTTTTATTTCTTTGGGGCTTGGAATCTCATTGGTATTTGGGGCGGGTGCATTAAATACACTTTCAACAAGTGCCATATTCAATTTAATAATTTTTGCATTATTAATGGTTTTTGCAGCTTCATTTTTAGGAGCATTCGAAATTGTTCTCCCATCATCATTTGTAAATAAAATTGACAAACAAAGTGACCGAGGAGGTTTAGCCGGAATATTTTTTATGGCATTGGCATTGGTTGTGGTTTCGTTCTCATGCACTGGTCCAATGATTGGGAATGCTCTTGTTGCAGCTGCAGGAACTGGAAAAATATCAGGACCTTTCTGGGCAATGTTCGGATTTTCTACCGGCTTAGCCATCCCTTTCGGTTTATTCGCCTTCTTTCCGTCATTATTAAATTCGATGCCAAAAAGTGGCGGTTGGTTAAATACAGTAAAAGTTACATTGGGATTTTTAGAGTTAGCTCTTGCAATGAAATTCGCTTCAAATGTTGATTTGGTTTATCAATTAGGAATTTTAACAAGAGAAGTATTTATAACTTTCTGGATCGTAATTTTTGGATTACTAAGTATTTATTTGATGGGAGGGTTTAAGACAGCTCACGATAGCGACACTAAGCATATTTCTGTTACACGTTTATTTTTCATTATCATTTCTTTTTCTTTGACAATTTATTTAATTCCAGGATTATGGGGTGCTCCTCTAAAACTTTTCAGCGGCATTCTTCCTCCATTAGAATATTCTGAATCTCCGCATGGCTTTGGAGGTGGAGGAAATAGTTTCAGCGCTTCTTCTTCAACAGCTATTGACCCTGAATTTGCAGCATACATTGAAATAAATAAAAATGGAATAGTACATTTCAAAAACGATTATGAACATGCACTTGCTTATGCAAAAAAAACAGGAAAACCTTTAATGGTAGACTTTACAGGACATGCTTGTGCTAATTGCAGAAAAACAGAAGATTTTATTTGGCCGGACCCTGAAGTTGTTAAACGATTAAACAACAACGTGGTTTTAGTTTCATTATATGTTGATGACAAGAGAGCCTTGGATCCTAAAAATTACATGAAAGTTTTTTGGTATGGACAGGAAAGAGAAATAAAAGACATTGGAGATAAATTTAAATACATGGAAGAGACTCTTTACAAACAGAGCACTCAACCTCTTTATATTTTACTCGACCAAAATGAAAAACTATTGAATGATCCACGAGGATATAAATCAGGAATACCTGAATACACCCAATGGCTCGATGAAGGAATAAATGAATTCAAAAAACGATCAGGCAAATAAAAAAATCCCCGCTTATTAAAGCGGGGATTTTTTTTTGAAAACGATATGCTTTTTATAATTAGCTTACCTAAATAAAGCATCAGCAAATTTATTAATGTAAACGAAAATTGCTTTGTTTGAAATACTTCCATATTTTTACATTCCTAACGCTCAAATTGGGTGACAATTTATTTGCCTTCTAACTAAACAATATGATAAAAAAAGTTTTTTTAATCATCGTTTCGTTTTTTACAATAGTACAAGTATTCTCCCAAAGTGAAAAACCAATTCAAATCCCCTCCGTTGCAATTGGCGCAGGTGCTCTTTCCTTTAAGGGAGATGTAAGCAAAGGAGGTAACACTTTCGGTGGAATAAGAGGAGGCTACAATTTAACTTTAGAAGAACATATCTGGAAGTATTTTGCAGTGTCTATTAACGCCATGTATGGTAAATTATCTGGTACTCAACGCAGTAAACTTTCTAACTTAAATTTTCAATCAAAAATTTTTCAAGGCGATCTGAATTTAGTTTTTCATGCTGACAATGGCTTACTTTTTAAACGGGACAGTTTGCTTTCGCCATATATTTCAATTGGGTTAGGCTTTTTGAAATTCAACCCTTATGGAGACCTTAAAAATGCTAATGGTATAACATATAATTACTGGACTGATTTTACAATACGTGATATTGGCGAATCAGAACCCAATGCTTCATCTGCAGTCATAATTCAACGTGATTTTACCTACGAAACAAAATTAACTGACCCAAACACAAATTATAAAAGATCAACATTAGCTTTACCAATTGGAGGTGGATTTAAACTTAAACTACTCGACAATATTGATGTTAATCTCAGTGCAACCTATTATTTAACCTTCACTGATTGGATTGACAATTATAAAAGTGGAAATAATGACAAATTTCTTTATACAAACATTTCGCTTCAATACAATTTTGCAAAAAACAAAAGCAAAAACTCATTTTCCCATGCACTTGATTTTTCGGCAATTGACAATTTAGACTCAGATGGCGATGGAGTAAGCGACAGTAAGGATCATTGCCAAGGCACACCAAATGGTGTAGGTGTTGATATTTATGGCTGTCCAACAGATTCAGATGAAGACGGCATCCCAAATTACCTTGATAAGGAACCCCAAACAAAAAAAGGAGATATTGTTAATGAAAGTGGAGAAACGTTAACAACAAAAATGATAAAGGAGAAGCAGATAGCATACGAAGCTGAAGCTTCCGAACGCAATAATATGTTTAATGAAAGACCTAGTCTAGAATATTTAAAAGAGATAGAATCAATGGCTGAGGCATCTCAAAAAAAGAACTCAAAAAATAAAATTGAGATTCCAGAATCATTAAAGCCTGCAGACAAAAACAAGGATGAATTTATTTCTGCCAATGAAATAAAAGATGCAATTGATAATTTTTTTGAAGGAGATTCAGACTTTACAGTTGAAAAAATAAATGCCTTAATTGATTTCTTCTTTCAACAATAGTTAAAACACTTCTGGATACCCAATATCTACAAAAGCATTTTCTAGCTTATGCTTATGTCCCAGTTCCATGTTTGCCAAACGTTCCAAAGCTTCTTTTATTTTTTTGTCGATAGCATTATTAGCTAATGAATGATATAATTCTGCCGCTGCTTGCTCCCGTTTCATTGCAATAGCTATTGCTTCGGCAGGTTTCATGTTAGTAGACAGAGGAGGCATATCCTGTGTTTCAGCAATTTTATAATCGACCACTTTGTTTTTAAACAATTCTCCTACTGCATTATTATTTCGATACATTTCTAAAAGGTTTGCATGCCCATTTTCATCCTGTGCCAATTCCTCAAAGAGTTGTTTTACTCCCGGATTAGTTACTTTTTCTGAAGCTTCTTTATAAAAAGCATAAGCTGCATGTTCTTGCTCAATAGCAAAATCAATTAGTTTGTTGATGTCAGTTAGATTCATTGTTTTGTATCTTAAAATTTATTAATTAACTATTTATTATGGACGAGCTTGTCTAAATCCTCTATCGATAACTGCAACACCATCGCTTACTTTTTCAACCTTAATAGCACACGCTTTGTATTCAGGCGTTTCGGTTACATCATCATACGCATCATTGGTTAAAACATTTGCATGTGCTTCACGGAAGTGAAATGCACACCAAGTAACTCCTTCCGGAGAACGTTCTGTTACCCATGCTTTCAATGTTATCGTTCCACGTCTGCTGGTTGCTTTCACCATATCACCTGTTTTTACATTCATCTTTTTTGCATCAACAGGACTAATCTCTAAAAGTTCTTCAGGGAAAATATTTTCCAACCCAATTGAATTTCTAGTCTGTGTCCCCGTATGGTAATGCCACAATCTACGACCTGTTGAAAGTATGAATGGATATTCTTTATCCGGTAATTCGGCTTGCGAACGATAATGCGTTTGTGAAAACAATCCTTTTCCTCTTGTGAATTTTCCGTTCAAATGTAAGATTGGAGTACCTGGATGATAAATTGTTGGACAAGGCCATTGTAAACCGATGTGTTGAATACGATCATAAGTGATACCACCCATAATGGTTCCACTTTGTCGCATATCTTCCCAAGTAGCATTTGCAGATGTAAATTTAAGATCTACACCAAATCGTTTTCCAAGCTCTTGCATAATCCACCAAGTAGGTCGAGCTTCTCCGGGGGCATCAACGGCTTTGCGTAAAAACTGTACACGTCTATCCAAGTTGGAATAAGTCCCTTCATCTTCATTAAAACAAACATCGGGCAATATTACATCAGCATATTCTGTAGTCATATTTGGAAAAATATCTACCACAACAAGAAAATCTAATGCTTCAACTTCTTTGATTGTTTTAGCCGTATTAGGTTCTGTCTGAACAGTATTGTCTCCAACGCAGAATAATATTTTTGTATCACCAGTTGTCGCTTTGTGCAACATGGTAGGAAGTTTATAGCCTTCTTTTCTTGACAGACCTGTTACTCCCCAATCGTTTTCCATTTTTACAATTGCTTGCTCATTTGTACACGATTGATAATTATGGAATACATTTGGTAAAGCACCCATATCACAAGCTCCCTGCACATTGTTTTGTCCGCGTAACGGATTAACACCACAACCACGTTTTCCTAAATGACCAAGTATCATTTGCAAATTCGCAAGTGTTTTCACATTATCTGTACCGCAAACATGTTCAGTGATTCCGAGTGTATATAGAATACTTACTTTTTTTGCATCAGCCAACATTTTTGCAACATGCTTCATTGTTTCAACTGGCACACCTGAAATTTCGGAAGATTGTTCAAGAGTAAAATCCTTCAACCATTTTTTTATTTCTTCAGGATTTTCGGTATTATTTTTCATGAACTCTTTATCCTCCCAACCATTATTCAAAATCTCACTCATGAGTCCGTTTAAAAAAGGAACATCTGTTCCTACTCTGATTGGAACATAAAGGTCGGACCAATGGGAAATATCTACCTTACGCGGGTCACAGACAATTAATTTTGCACCATTTTGTGCTGCACGTTTTACATAATATGAAACAACTGGATGCGCTTCAGTCATGTTTGAACCAATGACAAAAATTAATTCTGTTTCCAGAATTTCATCAATTGAATTTGTTGCAGCTCCACTTCCAAAAGCATGAGCAAGTCCTGCAACTGTTGGTGCATGGCATGTTCTGGCGCAATGGTCAATATTATTTGTTTTTATTACAGCACGTGTAAATTTTTGTATCGCGTAATTATTTTCGTTCGTGATTCGTCCAGAACCTAATGCTGAAAATACATCCGGTCCATGTTTATCAACAGTTGTTTTTATTTTTTCTGCAATCAAATCTAGTGCTTCATCCCATGTTGCACGTTCGTGTTTCCCATTCTTTCTAATCAATGGATATTGCAAACGTTTTGGACTAGCATGAAACTCAAATCCATAACGCCCTTTTACGCAAAGCATTCCATTGTTTGGCCAAACTTCTCTACCTTCTACTCGTACCACTTTATTTTTTGCACGATCAACATGCAATGTCATTTGACAGCCTACACCACAATATGGGCATGTTGTATCTACTTTCTCAAATTCATATGAACGACCTAGTCCTCTAGATTTTTTATCTGTCAATGCACCTGTCGGACAAAGCTGCACACACTCTCCACATTGCACGCAAGTTGATTCGCCCATCGGAATATTATCATCACACATGATGGTTGTTTCCAATCCTCGGAATCCGAAACCAAGAACTTCGTTTACCACCGAGTGATTGCAGGCTGCAACACATCTTCCACACTTGATACATTTATCATAATCAATTACAATAAATTCTGAACTCTCATCTTTTATTCCGGTAGGATGATCTGAAAAAGTTGTTTTTTCAATTCCCAAATGATAACAAGCATCCTGTAGTTCGCAAGTGCCGCTTCTATCACAAGCTAAACAATTATGATAACCAGATGAAAGCATAAGATCAACAACCATTCGTTGTGCATCTTTTATTTCTTTGCTGTCAGTAACAACCGACATTCCCTCTTTAATTTTAAGATTACAGGATGTTTGATATCCACGCATTCCTTCTACAGAAACAACACAAGCTCTGCACTTTGCTGCTTGACCAGTTTTTGCATGATAACATAATGTAGGAATATAGATACCGTTTCTTTTAGCAACATCAAGAACTGTTTCGTTTTCTTGTGCAGCGTAAGATTTATTATTTATGGTGATTTGCATGGTGCAAAAATTATGATTCGTTTTATTAATATTTTACAATTGCATCAAACTTACAAGTACTCAAACACAATCCGCATCGAATACACAAATCAGTATTGATGATGTGAGCTTGTTTCTTTTCTCCGTGAATTGCTTCCACCGGACATACTTTTTTGCAAGCTTGACAGCCATTACAAGCATCGAGGATTTCAAAAACAATTAATTCTTTACAAACTGCAGTTCTGCATTTTTTATCTCTTATGTGTTCAATGTATTCTTCTTTAAAATGACGTAGTGTGCTCAGCACTGGATTTGGGGCTGTTTGTCCGAGCCCACACAAAGATGCGTTGGTAACAGTACTTGCCAATTTTTCCAACTCGTCAATATCTTTCATTTCACCTTTACCTTCACAAATTCGATCAACGATTTGTTTCATACGTGCTGTTCCTTCGCGGCATGGAACACATTTACCACAAGATTCATCCTGAACGAATTCTAGAAAGAAACGAGCAACATCCACCATACAACTACTTTCATCCATCACAATCAAACCACCACTGCCCATGATAGCTCCTAATTTATTTAGTGATTCGTAATCCAGAGGAACATCCAAATGTTCAGCAGGAATACATCCGCCTGATGGCCCACCAATTTGAGCTGCTTTATATTTTTTATTAGTAGATATTCCACCACCGATGTCGTATACTAATTTGCGTAAAGGTGTTCCAACAGGAACTTCAACAAGTCCCGAAATTTTTACTGTTCCGGCAAGAGCAAATATTTTTGTGCCTTTACTTTTTTCAGTACCTGTTTCGGCAAATACTGCTCCTCCTTGATTAATTAAAAGTGGAATATTAGAAAATGTTTCCACGTTATTAAGAACAGTTGGTTTGTTCCACAAGCCTTTTTCGGCTGGGAATGGTGGGCGTGGGCGTGGCTCACCGCGATTGCCTTCAATAGAAGTAATGAGCGCTGTTTCTTCTCCACATACAAATGCTCCTGATCCTTTTCTGATTTCCAATTCAAAATTAAATCCTGTTCCTAATATATTTTTTCCAATTAATCCAAACTCTTGCGCTTGGTCAATTGCAATTTGTAGCCGTTCTATCGCAAGTGGATATTCAGCACGCACATAAACATAACCTACAGAACTTCCAATCGCATAGGCACCGATTGCCATTCCTTCGATAATACTATGCGGGTCACCTTCCAAAATGCTACGATCCATAAACGCTCCCGGATCACCTTCATCAGCATTACAAAGTATATATTTTTCTATGTCTTGACTTTTTCTAGCAAAACTCCATTTCGTTCCTGTTGGAAAACCTGCACCACCTCTGCCGCGAAGGCCTGACATTGAAACTTCCTGAACAACCTGTTCGCTTGTCATTCCGCTTAACACCTTGCTTAATGCTTGGTATCCGCCAGCAGCAATATAATCTGCAATTTTTGTTGGATTAATTTTTCCGCAATTTCTCAGAACCTTCTTATCCTGATTTTTAAAAAATGGCAATTCCGATTTTTTTGAAACTTTTTGCTCATCTACAAGATGTAAAAGATTTTCAACAACCTTACCACCGATTAAATGCTGTTCAACAATTTCCTTCACATCCTGAGCGCGAACTTTCTGATAAAATGTATCATCCTTTCCTATAACAACAACAGGACCTATAGCGCATGGGCCAAGGCATCCTGTTTCCATAATGTCAAGTTTTTCATTTAATCCGTTACTAGCCAGATGAGAGACAAAAGCATCTTTCACCTTCATAGATCCGGATGCAATACAACCACCTCCGGCACATATATATACTTTTTCAGAATTATATTCTTTGCTATTTAAGAGCGAACTACATAATGTTTGCAATTCTTCAGTGCTCTTCACAAAATGCATATGTGCATTAATATCCATTTTTTGCCTCCTCCTGTTTTACCTCTTTTTTGTTTTTATAGGAACTAATAATTTTCTTTACATCGTTAGGTTTTACCCATTGATGAACATCGTCATTTACCATGATGATAGGCGCTAAACCGCAAGCTCCGAAGCATCGTCCAACATCCAGTGTAAAAAGTTTATCTGGAGAGGTTTCGCCTATTTCGATACTTAATTGTTGTTTGAGTGCCGTTAATATTTCATTTGCTCCCTGGACATAACAAGCCGTTCCAAGACAAACACGTATTAAATATTTACCTCTGGGTTTTAATGAGAAAAAGGAATAAAAAGTGATGACGCCATATACTTTTTGTAAAGGCTCATTCAGAATTTCCGAAATTTTAAGAATCGCTTCTTGAGGTATGTACCCAAAAAGACTTTGTGTTGCCTGAAGCACTGGGATTAGGGCTCCCGGCTTTTCTTTGAAGGAAATGATAATCTCTTCTAATCTATTTAACAACCCCTCTTCATCATTACCACAAGAACATTTTTCAACTTTTGCCATTTGAATTTAATTTGTATCAGATTTTATTGCTTGTCATCCCGACCACTTCGGCTTTGCTCAGTGTAAACTCTGTGGAGAGATCTTTTTATACATTGTGCAAATACTTTCAAAAGATTCCTGCGCATTGGCTGGAATGACCTTTATTATTTTTTAGTTGATATTTTCTACGTTGCTATAAGCAGTAAATTTCTTTTCTCGACAGAATGCCATTAATGTAATTCCTAATTGCTCTGACAAATCAACAGCCAAGGATGATGGTGCTGAAACAGCTGCCAAAAAAGGGATGCCGGCTGTATAACATTTATTTACAATTTCATAAGATATTCTTCCGCTTACTACCATGCATTTTGCATTTTGCATTTGTTTTTGAAACAGCAAGCTTCCTATAACTTTATCAACCGCATTGTGACGACCAATATCTTCCTGAATTACCAAAAGGTTTCCGTCAATTGTAAAGGCAGCAGCTGCATGTGAGCCACCTGATTGTTTGAAAGTATTTTGAGCCAAATTCATTTTTTCAAACATTCTTCCAACTAGTTCGGAATCCAATTTTTCTTCTGCAATTATTTTTTTTGAATTAATTGATAATTCATCCAACTCTGATTTCCCACAAATTCCACATGACGAAACAGAAACAATGCTGCGCGAAATTTCCATTCCTTTTCCAACTTTTGCTGTTGGAATTGTAACATCGACCTGATTTATAAAACCTTTTTCGCTTTTACCGATTATTGAAATAATTGGATCGGTGTCAATATCTACATAAACATTTTCAGAAAACAAAAGCCCACGCACAAGCTCTTTTTCAGAGCCTGGCGTGCGCATTGTAATAGTAAATGGGGTATTGTTAATTGTTATTTTGAGCGATTCTTCTACAACAAGAATATCGTTTACCTGAACAGATTTTCCTTCAGTATATTTTTGACCTTTATAAGAGGCTGTGCTCATTTTAGGAAAGTCCGGTTATTTTTCCGTTTGCATCAATATCCATTCCTTCAGACGCAGGCGTTTCAGGCAAGCCTGGCATACGCATCATTTCACCAAGGATTGGAATCACAAAACCTGCTCCAGCTGCAAATTCAAATTCTCGGACAGTTACACTAAAGTTTCGTGGTCGACCAATTTTTGATTCGTTATCTGATAAAGATTTTTGAGTTTTAGCCATACAAATAGGCAATTTGTCATAACCCAACGCATTAATTGTTTTTAGCCCTGAACGTGCTTTTGCTGAATATTCAACGCTATCGGCACCATAAATTTCGGTAGCGATAATTTTAATTTTTTCTTCGATTGATAAGTTCCAATCGTATAAAGGTTTGAAATTATTTTCACCACTTTCAATTACTTTTACAACTGCTTTCGCAAGATCCGTTGTACCTGCCCCGCCTTTTGCCCAACACTCTGAAAGCACAGCATCAACACTATGTTTAGCGCATTCTGTTTTTATAAATTCTACTTCTTCTTTTGAATCACTTATAAAACTATTTATCGCAACAACAGGTTTGATTCCAAATTTTAAAATATTTTCAATGTGTTTTTCAAGATTTTCAAATCCTTTTTTTACACGTTCTAAACTTGGTGTATTGTACTCTTCTTTTTTTGCACCACCATGATGACGCAATGCTCTTATTGTTGCAACCAAAACAACTGAATTTGGCTTTAGTCCTGCATAACCACATTTTATGTTCATGAATTTTTCAGCACCTAAATCTGCACCAAAACCTGCTTCTGTAACAACATAATCAGCTAATGACAACCCCATTTTTGTGGCAATAATGGTATTTGTTCCTTGTGCAATATTTGCGAACGGACCACCATGAATAATTGCAGGATTACCTTCCAATGTCTGAACAAGATTTGGCTTAATAGCATCTTTCAATAAAATAGCCATGGCACCTTCTGCTTTTAAATCACGTGCGAATATTGGTTTTTTATCAAATGTATATCCAACAAAAATATTTCCAAGCTTAACTTTTAAATCTTCAATATTTTTCGACATACATAAAATCGCCATTACTTCGGATGCAGGTGTAATGTTAAATCCGTCCTGACGTGGAGTACCATTGGTTGTTCCACCTAGTCCGATTACAATATTTCGCAATGCGCGGTCATTCATATCCATTACTCGTTTCCAAACAACTGTTCTTGCATCTATGTTTAGGTTTCGAGTTTTGTTTTGAATATTATTATCTATAAGTGCTGCCAATAAATTATTTGCTTTTTCGATAGCAGAAAAATCTCCTGTGAAATGCAAATTAATATCTTCCATCGGAATTACCTGGGAATATCCACCACCGGCAGCACCACCTTTTATTCCGAAAACAGGCCCAAGAGATGGTTCGCGAAGAACTACAGCCGTTTTCTTGCCGATAATGTTTAAGCCTTCAGTTAAACCAATTGAGGTAGTCGTTTTTCCTTCTCCAGCTGGAGTTGGACTGATAGCTGTTACTAACACCAATTTATGTTTTTTAATTTTTTCTTCATCAATTAATGATAAAGGAAGTTTTGCCTTGTATTTACCAAAATGCTCAAGGTCATCAACAGCAATACCTAATTTACTTGCTATTTCATTAATGTGTTTGATGGTTGCATTTTGTGCAATATCTAAATCTGATGGAACGGTACTCATAGTGATTGGTCTCCTTTTAGTTTTTAAGGGTTAGGTTATTAAATCAAAAGTGAATAAAAAGAATGGAATCAATTATGACAAATATCAGTATTTCTATTTGTGAGATACAAATCTTATTTACGTTATATTTATTATTCGACAAGGGTACTTTCCCAATCAATAAAACGAAAGAAAGAGGTTGCTTTTCATTTGCATTTAAACCCATAAATCATATATTTGCATTCCAATATAAAATTCATAAATTAAAATATCAATATAATGGCAAACTCAGGAGATATAAATGTAGGTTCAGTAATTCGTTTTAATGGTGACCTTTGTAAAATAGAAGAATATCAGCACCGTACACCAGGTAATTTGCGTGCCTTTTATCAAGCTCGAATGCGCAATTTAAAGAACGGGAAAATTGTTGAAAATCGTTTTCGTGCAGGTGAAGCAGTTGAAGTAGTTCGTGTTGAATACAAACAAATGCAATATATTTTTCCAGAAGGAGACTTTATTGTTGTGATGGATAATGAATCATTTGAACAAGTTTATGTTCCCGCTTTTTTATTCGGAGATTCAATTAAATTTTTGAAAGAAGGAATGGAAGTAAAAGTTTCATTTGAAGGAGATGAGCCCATTTTAGCTGAAGGTCCAACATTTGTTGAACTTGTAATTACATATGCTGAGCCTGGTGTAAAGGGAGATACGGCTACTAACACATTAAAACCTGCAACTATGGAAACAGGTGCAATTGTTAACGTTCCCTTATTTGTGAATGAAGGCGAAAAAATAAAAATAGACACACGCACCAATTCTTATGTGGAGCGTGTAAAATAATATCACCGAATGATCTTTAAAAAACGCCCCAGCAACAATATTGATGGGGCGTTTTTTAATCCTTATCTTTGCATCCCATTAACAAACAATTACTAAACAAATGAAATTATTAAGCCCACATAAACTAAAAGATATAGCTTCCATAATTAATTGTGAATTCGATGGAGATGCCAACCACCTAATAAGTGGTTTAAATGAAATTCATATGGTTGAAGAAGGTGATATTGTATTTGTTGATCACCCTAAATATTATACAAAAGCACTTGAATCAAAAGCTACAACTATTTTAATAAATAAAAAAGTTGAATGCCCAAAAGGAAAGGCTTTATTGATCTCTGAAGATCCTTTCACTGATTACAATAAATTAGTACGTCATTTTCAACCAATAAATTATTCACAAAAACAAATAAGCGATTCTGCTAAAGTTGGCACGAATAGCGTTATCATGCCAGGTGTTTATCTAGGCAACAATGTTTCTATCGGAAACAATTGTGTTCTTCATCCTAATGTAGTTATTTACGACAATTGTCAATTAGGTAATAATGTGATAATTCATGCCGGCACTGTGATTGGCGCTGATGCTTTTTATTATAAAAAACGTGCTGCATTTTTTGACAAAATGATTTCTTGTGGCAGAGTAATTATTCATGATGACGTTGAAATTGGTGCTCTTTGCACAATTGATAAAGGAGTATCTGGTGACACCATAATTGGTGCAGGAACAAAAATCGATAATCATGTTCAGATTGGGCATGATACCCAAGTTGGGAAAATGTGTTTAATGGCTTCCCATGTTGGTGTTGCAGGTGTTGTAACAATTGAAGATGGCGTAACATTATGGGGGCAAGCAGGAGTAAGAAGTGATGTAAGACTTGGAAAAGGATCAGTATTATTGGCTCAAGCAGGATTAGGAGAAGATATTCCAGAAGGAAAAACTTATTTTGGCTCTCCTGCAGGTGAAGCTAGAGGCAAAATGAAAGAAGTAGCAGCCCTTAAAATGTTACCTGAATTAATAAAAAAAATGAATGAATAATAAAGATTCGGAAGATTGATCAATTTGAATTTTTGTTTCCACTTATAAATTCAAACCAATTTTATTTTTCTCGATTCAAATTAGCAATGGCAATACAAGCAAATAATAATTCTTCAAAACCTATTAAGGATATCAAACTTAATTCCCTTTTGGAGATCACCAAAGCTATCAACCATAATTTTTCTACTGAACAAATTCTCGCAATTTTTAAAGAGGTTCTTGAAACACAATTAAATATCGGGAAACTCGTATTATTCAGCCACAATAATGGATGGAAATGCATTTTAAAATATGGCGTTGGAGACGAATACAATGACATAGATGTTGAGCGAGATCTTTCACCAATTGATGAGATAGGGACAATAAATTTTTCGAAGAAAACACTAAATAAATCATTTGAAATTGTAATTCCTGTTTTTCATAAATCTCAAGCGTTAGCTTATTTACTTATTGGCGACCTGGAAGACAAAATGGAAGTAAGTCCTGCTATTAAGCATTTACCATTTGTCCAGACCCTAACCAGTATAATAGTTGTTGCTATTGAGAATAAAAAATTAGCTAAAGAAAATATTCGTCAGGCCGCGATCAAAAAAGAATTGGAGTTAGCATCTGAAATGCAGTCTATGCTATTTCCTTCTTCACTACCAAATGATAAGAAACTGGACGTTGCAGCTTATTATTTGCCCCATCAGCAAGTAGGCGGGGATTACTATGATTTTATCTGGCTGAATGAAAATGAATGCGCCTTTTGTGTTGCTGATGTTTCCGGCAAAGGCATTGCAGCTGCGCTGCTAATGTCGAATTTTCAAGCAAACCTTCGAGTTTTATTTAATCATACTTCCTCTTTAACAGAGCTTGTTCGTGAATTGAACTCTAAAGTTATGGCGAGTGCGAAAGGTGAAAAATTCATTACATTATTCATTGCAAAATATAATTTAGTTACTCGTACCTTGACATACATAAATGCTGCGCATAACCCACCATTACTAGCAACGGGGAATTTTATCAGCACGTTAAAAATTGGATGTACTGGTTTAGGAATGTTTGACGAGATCGTAAAAATAAAAGAAGGCATCGTCAATATTACTCCTGAGTCAAGAATAATTTGCTATACAGATGGACTTGTTGAATTAGAAAATGATAGTAAAGAAGACTTTGGAATTGAAGGGTTAAAAGACCTTGTAAGAAACAATTCTGACTTAAATATGAATAGCTTAAATAAGTTAATTATGGAAACCTTAATTAACTATAAACAGAAGCAACCATATATTGATGATATTGCTTTGTTTAGCTTAAGAATGCATTAATTTTCTGTAATGCTTTTTTCCTCACCTCTGTCTTTATGATAAATATCTATTGCAACAATCATTGCAATAAAACCCCAAAATGGGACAGACGCTTTATCTGTATCCAAGAAATTATTTAAAGCACCATGAACAATATAGGTAACAAGTCCAAGAATAGTAACTAATAAAAGTTTCTTCATTTCATAATCTTTTATGGAATAATACAACCTAAATGCAGTGGATAAAACAGTTAGTAGAATGGCAATAAAAGTTATCGGACCTAGCAATCCTGACTCACTTAATGGACCAAGGTATTCACTATGTGCATTTCCCTTATCTCCTTTATTAGTACTAATTATTGTTTTCTCACTAGCGTGTTGGAAAGGAGCATACTGAAAACTATATGTACCAGGACCATATCCTAATATTGGTTTGGTTTCAAACATCCGCAATGCACAACTCCAACGATTCAAACGCTCAACGTTTGATGCATCTGTAGAAATATTAGAGATTGATTCAATATGTTTATTAAAATCCTGAGATGCATCTTGGCGATTCGATTCGAGCTTTAAAATTATATCAGCTCGAAAAACAAAAACCAGAATAATAACTACTGTTAACCCATACATTAAAGTGCGGAATTTAATACGAAGTAATAATATAATGTATACAATAAGTGCAACAGCTAAACTTAACCAAGCAGCTCGTGTATAGGAAAAAATTAAAGCAACAATAAAAACAATAAAAAACAATATTGCTGTTATGCGGACCCGGAGTGAGTATTTTTTGTTTAGAGTAAAAAACAAAAGCACAGGAAAAAACATTGCAAGCATTGCACCATATATTGTATGATCATTGTAAAATGGGGACATTACATAATTTGCAGGCTGTTCTCCAAAATCTAATAAATAGTGATTATATAAGGTGTAAAAAATAATTAATGTGAAAGGGATTATATATAGCCAAATATATTTTTTAATGTTTGAGTAGTTTTTAAATAATTGCGTGCAGAGGAAATAAAAAACAATAACGAACCACAAGCGCGACAATAAAAATTTAAATGAAACAACTGGCATTTGACTAGTAATACTAGTAATTAGAATCCAAACCAAGTTTAAGATAATGGCAATCGTAATTGGATGATTCATTAATTTTGTGTCGATAGAACTATGATTGATCTGCTTCAAAATAAAGATCATCATAATTCCAAATATTATTGGCTCTGTTGGTAAGCTCAAGCCAAAGCCTTCATCAAAATTTTGAAGATTAACAGCCAAAGGTGTTAAAAAAACAACAAGTAAAATAAGTTTATCCAAGGAAAATATGGCAAGGAGCACTATTAATAATGCAGCCGGAAATAAATTAAAATAATAATAATTGTAGTATATACAGGTGGCATTAATTAAGATAAATGCAACACTCAAAATATAAACCCAAATTATGTTTTTCTTCTCTAACAATTTTTTAAAAAATTACTGAATTATTCTTTTTCTGTAATCGCGTGCAACAAGAAGCAAATATAAAAACAGGTTGGTAGAAACCAATGAAATTAAAACAATTAACCAACGTACAGGATAATCCTTTTTATCTGACGGGTATGGAGCAGTAACAATACTTGTATAAGTAAGCTCCTTATTCATATCCTTCCAAACATTATCATATTCTATTTTAATAGTATTGTAAGCTGATAAGGAGGAATTATAATAAGCCATTTTTTCATAATATTCTCCTCCTTTTTCTTCTAAATTTCGCATCATTACATCAAGATCTTTAAGATTTCCACTTCCCTTTCCGCTACTTAAAACTTTAACATATCCTTTAATTACTTCTTTTGCCTGAGTTCCATAATCCAAAATCTGATACTTCACACGTAATTCTACAAGATCTGCATTTAAAGAATCTAACTGACGCTTTTTCAAATTCAATTGATTTGCTTCAACAACTAATACCTCTTGTGTTTTTTCTCGCTGTAAATTACGAGCCTTAAGATTCAGAGCATTTATAATTTCATTTACCATATCACAAGCAACTTGTGGGTCTGAATCCATTGCCTTTATTTCTACAGATTGATATTTTGTTGCACTAGTAAAAATGTTGGATTCATACATTTTAATTAATGCTGCACGATATGATTTTGCCGTAGAATCAATCTCGTATCGTTCTATTAAGTTAAACTTTTTGATAATATGATTTCGGATGTCTGCGGATTCCAATAGCTGAATCATCTGCTCTGACTGACTCTCACCTGAATATGGAGTAATGTTAGATGGGTAAACAATTGCAAATGATTTATATTTTGGCTTAATAAAAAATTCGTTAGAAAAAATTACTGCACAGACTACTGCAATAACAGAAACAACTACAAATTGTTTTTTCCAGGTTACGAGTAGTTGTAAAAAATAAAAATTACTTTTAGTGTATTCTTCCATTTTATTAGGTGTTACTTTGTCGACAATTTTATTTGGTATTACTCTATCCTCAATGATAGTTGATGTTTCTTTTTTATCGACAATTTTATTTGGTATTATATTGTCAATTATTGTTAATGCCTTATTCCATGTGTTACTTGCATTCGTAAAATTAAAATCAGGGTTTGGACCTTGCAGTCATTTGGCTTCCTGTTTTGTTAGTTTTCCGAAAATTATTAAAATTATTATAGTAATTATAAGCGATGACATTGTTGAAAGCAAAACGATTAGCCATCTAACAGGATAAGTTTTCTTCTCCGCAGGGTACGCTTTACTAACAACAAATTTTTGAGGAAGAATTTGCTCTGCATTTACTTTAGCTTCCTCGTATTTTGTTTTTAAATTAGTAATTACCTTATCCTGTAAAGCCAAATTATCTCGTAATGAAACATATCTGCTTCCATATTTTGCAAGCACTTGTAATTTTTCATCCAATGCTTTCATAGCACGTTGATCACCTTTAGCTAATGCAATATTATATTGTTGAATGGTTCTTTCTGTTTGTGATTCATAGTCATAAACACCATAACTATTAATTACTTTGATAGAATCATTTAATGCGTTTAAGTCTTCAACTTTGTTAAGATAAGCTCTTTCAACAATTTTCAAAACCTCTAAAGCTCTTCCATGTTGAATTTTTATTTTAACAGAATCAAGGAGGTTGGCAATGTCGTTTGCCATATCGGAAGCTATTTTGGGGTCGCTATCCAGCACATCAATTTTAACTGACATATACTCAGTTAGTTTAAAGTTGATATTATCAGAATATATATTGTACAGCTTGGTGTTTTTTAATTTATCATTATCCTTAATGCCATAATGTTTCATCAAATTATATTTTTCGCAAATTCGAGAACGGATGTCATTTGAGTTAAGTATCTGCAACATCTGTTCAGCATCTTCCTCTTCCCCAAATCGTAAAAGATCGTCCTTGGAGGTGTTTACCTCAGCAAGAACAGAATTTGAAATAGAATTTGTAGTAGCTGGAAATAATATAACAGTCGATTTATATCTATCAGAAAGGGTTAACGAAACAATGCTAGAAATGACTATTGCTAAAAAGCCAACAATTGCAAGCTGTTTCCACCAATAGGTTATAAAATAAATCACATTCAATGAGTCAAATTCATCTGATTTGGAATCTTTTTTGTTCATGTGTTATTTTTAAGTATTTCGAATTAGGATGACAAAAGTATAAATTTTTGAGACATAGTCGATACGCAGAACCCTTTTATCCATATTTGAAAACACGAAGCAAAGATTTTACTCGTATTATTCCAATAAAAAAGGCCCATACCCCACAACAAGAAACCATTATAGCAAAATTTACTATCCAATAAAAATGTAACATTTTTGATCCATAATTAATTGCAATTACTCCTATGGCAAACATTATTAAAGTGCTGATTAACCTGTAGTTTACACGGAATTTAAATATCCTTTGCGCTATTACTACCTGAATGCCGGCAGTTAAAAACTGTGTTGTCATGCTGGATATTGCTGAACCAAAAGCTTCCATCTTTCTGATCAGAATTACATTTAATGTGATATTCAACAACATACCAAAAGCAGCCATAATATTAAGTTGCTTCATATTGCCATTGGCAGTAAGTAGTGTACCAAAAATATAAGTTGTTGAAACAGCAATAAAACTTAACATCAACAGTCCAAATATTCTTGCTGATTCTTCCACATGTTTAGGGTAGAGCATCCCCATCAATTCTGTGCTATAAAAAACACAACCAACCCCAATAACTATGGCTGGCGTAAGCAAAAGGGTACTTATCAATTTCACCAAAGGCTCAACAGATTCTTTGTATTTTAACATTCTTGAAAATATCGGCAAAAGCATGCCTGCTGTTAAAAAAGCAATCATGTTAGTAGCATCTAACAAACGAAATGCTTGAGCATAAATACCTGACTGCACATCGCCAACCCCTTTGGGCAATAACCTTTCAATCATTACAGGATCTATTCGATTATAAAAAGACATCAATAGAGTTAAAATAGCAAAAGGCAAACTCTTTTTTAATATCATTAACGAGAATGGAAAATTCCATGTCAATTTAAATGTTTGTGTTTTACCCAGAATAATTATGAAAGCAATTATTGCTGTTAAGGAATAGGAAAAAGTTTGAGCATAAACAAAATACATTATTCCATCAGGCCCTTTGAATGCACCCATTCTTAGCAAAAAAATGCACAGTATAATTAAAATACTTCGATCTAAAACAGAAACAATGGAATCGGTTTTAAAGAAATGGAGACCTGCTAAATTAGAACGCAAATAATTAATAAAAAACAGCAAAAACATATTAAACCCTTGTACCAGCAAAAGTTTCATTAAACGTGTATCATAACCGATCAAAAAACCGGAGATTATAACTACCGATATATATATGACCGCAAGTATTAGTTTTAATGTAAATAGGCTAGAAAAATGCTTTGTGAGAAGGTGACTATTTTGGGCAATATTCTTATTATTAAAATTGGTAATCCCGAAATCAAGAATGATTGTAAGAATGAAGCAAAAATTGAAAATCACAAAATAAATTCCATAATTTGCTGCTTCAACTTGATTTTGCACCGCTCTATCAATACCCAAAATATAAATAGGTTTGATAAGCAAATTCAAAAACAAAATTAAACCAAGATTGGTCAGAAATTTTTTGTGCATTCGGCAAAAATACTGAATTTATTGAGGTACTATTATAAAGTTTCGGGTTTTTACATTTTTTAGCAATTGACTTTAGCTTATGGCAAGCTATAAATTCCTATTTTCGTCCTTTGAAAGTTCAATATGGAAATTGTTGTTAACACCAGATTACTATTAAAAAATAAACTTGAGGGCATTGGATGGTTTACGTTTGAAACACTTAAACGCATTACCAATGATCACCCTAACGACCACTTTGTCTTTTTATTTGACAGAGATTTTGATGAAGATTTTATCTTTGCAGATAATATCACCCCTCTTATAATTTCTCCTCAAGCTAGACATCCGATTTTGTATTATTTATGGTTTGAATATTCTGTTGCTTCTATTTTAAATCGCATTAAACCCGATCTGTTTCTTTCTCCTGATGGATACCTTTCTTTAAAGAGTGATTGTAAACAATTAGCCGTTATTCATGACATTAATTACGAGCATTATCCTAATGATGTACCATTTTTAGAACGAAAATATTACAAACATTTTTTTCCAAAATTTGCCCAAAAAGCTACCCGGATTGCCACTGTTTCGGAGTTTTCGAAAAATGATATTATTGAAACATATACGATTGACCCTTCAAAAATTGATATTGTTTACAACGGCTGTAACGAATTGTATACACCAATAAATGATTTAACAAAACAACAAACAAAACAGAAATTTTCTCAGAATTGCGATTACTTTTTATTTGTAGGAGCACTGCATCCACGAAAAAACATTTCACGATTATTTCAAGCTTTTGATAAATTTAAAGATGATCAATCAAGTACAATAAAAATGGTTGTTGTTGGTGTAAAATACTACTGGACAAGTGAAATAAAACATACTTATCTTAACATGAAACATAAAGATGATGTTATTTTCACGGGTCGTTTATCTACCGAAGATCTAAAAAATGTGCTTGGTTCAGCATTCGCAATGACCTACGTTCCTTACTTTGAGGGATTCGGAATTCCAATTCTTGAAGCAATGAATTGCGATACTCCAGTAATAACAAGTAACATTACTTCCATGCCAGAAGTAGCTCAGGACGCTGCTTTACTAGTCGATCCTTTTTCAGTTGAATCAATTGCAAATGCAATGCTTTATATTTATAAAGACGAAGATATGCGGAACAAATTGATTGAAAAAGGAAGAAAACGAAAACTGGATTTTAGTTGGGACAAAACAGCCAATGCGCTCTGGGAAAGTATTGAAAAAGCCGTAAATGAATAGGTGAATTTATTTCTGAATTAACACAACAGCATACGCACAAACGCCTTCTTCTCGACCAACATAGCCCATCTTCTCATTTGTTGTAGCTTTTATTCCGATGTCATTTGTTTCGATATTTAAAATCGGAGCAAGTGTTTTTTTAATCGTATCGATATGCGGATTAATTTTTGGATTTTCTAAAACCAAAGTACAGTCAAGGTTTCCTATAGAATAATTTTCTTTTTTTAATAGATCCATTACTCGCTGAAGGAGAATTTTACTGTCGATGTTTTTAAATTCCCCCGAAGTATCAGGGAAATGAAATCCTATATCCCGCATTCCCGCGGCTCCAAGCAAAGCATCGCATATTGCGTGTATCAACACATCAGCATCCGAATGCCCAACCGTCCCTTTGGTATGTGAAATCTTAATTCCACCAATCCACAAGTCGTTGCCTTCTTTTAACTGATGAACATCAAATCCAAAACCTACTCGAATTTTCATGGTTAAATTGAAGATAAAAAAGAATTATTCGCTCTTATCATCATTTTGAGATTTGAATGCATCAAAATCAAATGTGAGTGTAAATCGTAATGTGTTTTCGAGAGGATTCTTTTGTTTTGTTGGAATCAAATATGCAAAATCAAGACCGAAGACATTGTATTTAACTCCCGCTCCAATTGTGAAATATTGACGATTTCCTTTTTTAGGATGCTCATAAAAATAACCAGCACGTATAGCAAACAATTTATTGTACCAGTATTCCATACCAACAGAATAATTTATTTCATGTAGCTCTTCTTTTCCTCCACCTGGTGCATCATTAAAAGAACCAAACATACCTTCAACAATCCCTCTGTTTGGATCCTTACCATATTTAATAACTGGATCACCGTTGGCATCATATTTTATCTGATTGGTCTCTACCCCATTCGTATCAACAACATGAGCATAAACAGGAGGTGTTGGAACCAATAATTTATTTGCATCTACCATAAAAGCAACACTGTTATAATCATCCAACTGCATCGTTAACGAAGCTCCTAATCGCAAATTAATAGGAATAAAGTCAGCATTGTTTTTACCATTTCTATCAGAATAAGACATCTTAGCACCGATATTCGATATGTTCAATCCTACTCCTACGATTCCTTTTTTATCGCCAATTTTAATTTTATCTTTTCTGTACAATGCCGATATATCAACAGCAATAGATCTTCCTGCATGTGTTCCAGCACCTTCAACAACTGTTCCTCCAGTTAAGTTTGAATTAATATAGCGAACAGCACCTCCAACTGAAAAATTATTGGAAAGTTTTGTTGCATAAGCGACATCAATTGCAAATTCATTAGGACGAAACTGGCCTATTACAGTACCATTCGCATCGGTAAATGTAATATCTCCCAATGAAAAATAACGTAGTGATGCTCCTATCGATCCTCTCTTTTTTGTTTTGTAATAACCTGATAAATAAGCAAGATTAATATCCGGAACCAATGCTCTAAGCCAAGGTGTATATGAAACACCAATACCCATTTTTTTATCTGCAAATGCAAGCTTTGAAGGGTTCCAGTGAATTGAATTAACATCAGTAGAGGAAGCGCAACCAACATCTCCCATTCCTCCTGCTCTTGAATCAGGCGATATCACTAAAAAGGGAACAGCGGTAGTTATTGTGTTCAGTTGATCAGCAATTGTTTTATAATCAACCTGTGCTTTTATGTTAGTTCCAACAAGTAAAGCTAAAGCAAGCGTGTAAAAATAGTTGCTATGTGCTCGAAAATCAGTCATTCTTTTTTTATTTGGGGTTGCTAAATTACTAATTAATTTAAAATTACAAGTTTTTCATATTTTTCTGCCGTTGCTCCGTCACTTGTTTTTACTTTTATTCGATAGATGTATACTCCTTTACCAATCTTATCTCCAAAATCATCTCTTCCATCCCACTCAATAGGATTGGAACGGTAACCTTCTGATTGCACAAATTGATTTATATTTTTTATCAGTTTTCCGGAAACCGTAAAAATCTGTAATTCAACATTCAAAAGCTGACAACATTGGTTTTGTTCAAAGAAAAACTGTGTTTTTGTTGTAAAAGGATTTGGATAATTTAATACATGACTTAATGCTAATTCAGCTGATTTTGCAACTACAAATTCTGTGTATGAATCTGAAGAATTATTATAAACATCCCATGCTTTTATCTTCAAGGTGTGTTTCCCCTCAGAAAGGCCTGAAAAAGGATAGCGAATACTTCCGCTTTTATAACTGTTCAAATCTGCTTGGTAATAATCATTCAACACAACCGAGTTTTCCGTATTCGCATCTAGAGTCGCTATAATATCATGTCCAATACCATTTCCAACTGTATTAATACCATTTGCATCTTTAAGGACACAATATAGGTCTGGATTTTCATCTGTCAATCCACCAAAAACAAATTTATTATCATTCAAGAACAAATTAACTTCCGGACCCGTAACATCAATCGGAGCGTTGTCATTCGAACCGCCAATTATTATTTTTTCATATGAGCCATTAGCATCCACTGAGCCATTTTCGGCATAATAACTGATCCGCCCAATCCCGTATTGATATGCAATATCTTTAGGAACAATAAATGAAAACTTAAAGAATCCATTGGTAACACTTACTTTTCCTTTGTATAAAATGTTTTTTTGAAGCCCGAAGGTGAATGGCGGACTACCAGTTATTCCATCATTTGAAAGAGTTGTAATGTTTTGTGGTTTATCATAAATTGTTGGATAAAGTACACCATTATAATTTGTTAGAATAACCCCGTTTCGATCTCTAACAAATCCACTTATCGTCATAGATGACAATGCTTTTAAAGTATCCAAATTCGAAGAAGTGATTCCCACAGAATTAATAGAATCTGTAGATACGCTATCTTGGGGATAAGATAACTTTAATGCCGGATCACCTAAAAGTGTAAAGTTTCGACTATTTACTGAATTTCCACCTGCTTGAGTTTTCATATATTTGAAAAGATCACCTAGCGCAGGCATTTTACCATTTACGGGCACGAAGGCTGCTTTATAAAAATCTTTATTCAAATAAAAATTCGGACTAGCAAACACCAATCGAACTGTCGTAAACAAAGCTATTCCACCACCATTCGGATTCAGAAAAACATACTCCCCGGCCGAAGTTCTTTCCGGATCATCAAACCTGCTAAATTCACAAGTTGCTGTGAAAAATAATGGAAGATTATTTTTATTATTCCATGAATTAATTTGGGATACTTCTATTATTCGCTCATGTGCCAAGCCAACTTCTCCTCCATGGCCAGTGTAATTTAAAACCAAGCACCCTTTCTCAACACGCTTGTTTATTGCCTCTGAAACAGTTGGGTAACGATCTCCGCCAGGTGTTGCCACTTGCTGATAAGAATCTAAATAAATTTTATCAACATTAATATTATTATAGGATGTATCTACCAACGTTGCTAATTTGTTTGCATCAGAAATGTGAAGATCACCATCTTCATCGTCAGCAATAAAACAAACAGTATTCCGCCAATCGCCAAAAGGAGAACCTGATACTTGACTAGTACAGGAGTTGGATGTTATTGCAGAAGAAGAAAAACCAGTTTTAGAATAATTGAACACTTTACTAATAGCAGATTGAGCTTCAGCTTTAGTTTTTACAGGGAATCGACCTACTCCTAAATCTAATGCATCATTGTTCCAAACACCTTCATTATCATCCAACAAACCATAAAAATCATCTGATACGTATGACGATGTTGACACAGTTGAGTTCTCTGATTGATAGGTTGGTATATAATTAGTATTACTTAAACCGAAACGGGTTTTATTATCATATGAACCATCGCCAAACAACAATAAATATTTGGGCATTTCTGATGTCGTTGTTGCTCTGTCATAAAACATTTTTACAAAATCGCGTATTGCAGAAATATCCTGAGAACCGGAAGAAAACTCATTATAAATTTGTTGTGGAGTTACAACTATAGTTGATAAGGTGTCTTTTGTTTCGTGAAACGCTGCAAGTTGTAATGCTTCATTATAAAAATTCGGATGAACGACAATGATAAAATCTTTGTTTGTTATCGCATGCAAATCCTGATTTAAAACTTTTCCTGAGGCTGACGGAGAAAGGAATGCCGTTCCGGTAAAAGCCACAAATTGTTTTAAGGAATCTGCAGGCAAAACAAATTGATAATCTGAAGCAGAAGGATTAGTTAAAGATTGAAGTTTAATATTATATAGATCTGTTATATCCCATATTTCAATTGGAAAGTTACTTGAAACATTATACTCCGCTACATTACCGCTTCCAACAGATTTCGCATCTCTGAAATTCATTTGAGAACCATTCATGATAAGTTGTCGTCTTGCATTTACTTCAATATAATCAAGCCAAGCAATAGCATCAGTTGTTTGTTTTGTGATATTTACAGTAAGTGATGATGATGTTGGATTAAATGAGTAACAAGCTGATGAAATTTTTGCGTAATCATCGTATGCACTTCCCGAAACTTCAGGAATTGCAAGTAAAACATTTCCAGATTGGCTACTTATGGAATAAAACCCTTTATCTACTTCACCGAACCCTTTATCTACTTCATCAAC
>CAIXIP010000085.1 GCA_903919535.1 uncultured Bacteroidota bacterium
ATACATGTTCGATGCTTGGCCAACAATGAATGAATTCAACGAAAATGCCTTCCGATCATTCAAAATAAACATTGCCTTCTTTACTTCCAAACAAGCAGTGGAATATTTTAATTCTAAAGGATTACAAGATTTTAAATCATTTTGGGTTCCTGAAGGTGTCCAAAGTAATCGATTCAAATATAAAGAATACCATGAAAAAGAAATTGATATTATCCAATACGGGAGACAATGGGAATGGTTAAATCAAATATTAATACCTTACTGCACAAATAATAATATTCTATTCGAGTATAATAAAAACGAAAAACTTACAACAATTCAATTCATGAGTAGGGATACTTTTGTAGACACCTTATCAAAGTCAAAAATTGCTGTATGCGCACCCCGAAGCATTACTCATCCCGAACTCGCTAATAATTTATCTACTCTCACTACTCGATATTTTGAATGTATGTCTTCAAAATGCTTAATTTGGGGTATAGCACCATCCGAATTAATTGAATTATTTGGTTATAATCCAATTATTGAAATTGACATAGAAAATCCAGTGAAACAATTAAATGAAATGCTATCTAATTACAATTCTTATATCCCATTACTTGAAAAAAATTATGCGAACGTAATTTCAAACCACCAATGGAAGAATATAATTGAAGAAATAATGAGTATCTTATATAGAGAAAATATATAATGAAAAAGATTTTTAAATCAATTTATAATTCCATTCCCTTGAAAAAAAATCTTTTTAAGATAATACGACTATTTAAAATACCTAAATCAATATACCAACACCTTCATTTTCAAGATGTTTTTAAAGTAAAACTCGATGACAGTTATTTTATAATTAAACATCATGGATACAAAATTGAAAATGAAATATTTTGGTCCGGACTAACAAATGGATGGGAAAAAATCTCGATGCAAGTATGGATTGAATTATGTAAAGAAGCAACAACAATTATTGATATTGGGGCAAATACAGGAATATATTCGCTTGTTGCTAAAACATTAAATCCCGAAGCCAATGTATTTGGATTCGAGCCAGTAAAACGAGTCTACAAAAAATTTCAAAATAACTGCACATTGAATAATTATGATATTAAATGTCTTGAATATGCGGCATCGAACTTTGATGGGGAAGCCTTAATTTATGACACGCCTGCGGAACATATATATTCAGTTGCTGTAAACAAAAACTTGACTCCTGATAGCATAACAATTGAGACCAAAATAAAAACAAAAAAATTAGCAACCTTCATTAAAGAAAATAACATTTCATCTATTGAGCTCATAAAAATAGATGTCGAAACTCACGAACCAGAAGTACTGGAAGGAATGGAAGGATATTTAATGAAATTTCAACCGACATTATTAATAGAAATTCTGAATGATGATGTTGGTCAAAAAGTACAAATGTTGATTAAAGATATTGATTACCTCTATTTTAATATTGATGAAGTAAATAGACCTAAACGAGTAGATAGAATTATCAAAAGTGATTATTATAATTATCTGATTTGCAAAAAAGAGATTGCAAAAAAAATGAATCTGATTTAATATTGAAAACGCATATTACATATATCATTTCAAATATTAACAAGGCTTTAGCCTTTGAATGGATTGCCGAATATTTAGATAAAGAAAAATTTGAGTTAAATTTTATTTTATTGAATTCAGAAGATTCTGAATTAGAGTGTTATTTAACGAAAAATAACATTTCAGTTGAAAGAATAACATACAGAGGAAAAAGAGACATCCCGAAAGCGATTTTTCGAACATGTAAAATTTTTAAAAAACACAAAACAAATATTGTTCATACTCATTTATTTGATGCCAATCTTGTAGGATTATTTGCAGCCTGGTTAACGCAAATACCTAAAAGAATTTACACCCGTCATCATAGTACTTATCATCACGAATACTTCTCTTCTGCTGTTAAATATGACAAAATGTGCAATTATTTTGCTACTGATATTATTGCGATTTCTGAAAATGTTTTAAACGTTTTATCTGAATTAGAAGAGGTTCCTCTTGCTAAAATTCATTTAATACACCATGGTTTTAAATTAGATTTATTTAATAATGTTTCACCAACAAACATTGAAGCTCTTCGTGTAAAATACAATATAAATGGAGCCCCTGATGAATCCCCTATTATTGGAGTGATTTCGAGGTATACAGAATGGAAAGGTGTTCAATTTATTATTCCTGCTTTCAAAAAATTATTGGAAAAACACCCTAATGCTGTTTTAATACTTGCTAATGCAGGAGGTAATTACAGTACCGAAATAAAAAAGCAACTTGAAAGAATACCAAAAAATAATTACAGAGAAATTCTATTTGAAAAAGACCTCTTTTCATTATATAAAATCTTTGATTATTTTGTTCATGTCCCAATTAATGACCATGCTGAAGCATTTGGTCAAATATACGTTGAAGCACTTGCTGCAGGTATCCCATCAGTCTTTACAATATCGGGAATAGCATGCGAGTTTATTTCAAATGAAAATAATGCAATCGTAGTAAATTACAATAATTCTGATGATATTTATGATGCTTTAATTTTATTGTTAAATAATAAAACCCTATTAGAACAAATAATAATTCAAGGAAAAGCAGACGTAAAAAATTTATTTGAATTAAATACGATGATTCAAAAACTTGAAAAACTTTACCTTTATTAAATGAAAGAGATAACTTCGGCATATATATCAGTGATAATCCCTTGTCACAATGGTCAACTTTTCATATCCGAAACTATAAATTCCGTTTTATCTCAAACCTTCCAAAATTTTGAAATCATAATAATTAACGATGGTTCAACGGATGATACAGCCAATGTTATTAATAAATTTAAAGATTCCAGAATAGTTCATTTAAACAAAATCAATTCTGGTGTTTCTGACTCCAGAAACAAAGGACTTCAAGTATCAAAAGGTGATTATGTTTTATTTTTGGATTCAGACGACATCTTATCTTTCGATTTTCTCGAAAAAAGAATTCTATTTCTTTCAAAACACCCCAACTTAGGATTTTGCAGTTCTAAAGTCATAAAAATTGATGCAAACGGAAATAAAATACATGATAAAACCTGGAGAGGAGTTGCTTCAAATATTTTACAAGAAATACTCAGTTACAATAGTGAAATAATTACCTGCCCTTCTAATTATTTATTTAGAAAAGAGATTTTAACAAAACACGAATTAATATTTTGTACGGAACTATCAAGCAGTGCGGATAGATATTTCCTTATTGAACTTTCCAATTACACAAAAGGTGGCATTATTACCAATGGAGGTGAACTTTTTTACAGAGTTCATAATGCTAGTATGTCCAATAAACTTACAATAAATCTTATTAAAGACAATTTACTTTTTCAAAAAAAAATACTTCAGTTAAAAATAGTCCCGAAAAGTTTAAGGAAAGAATTTAATTTTAAAACAAATTATATTTTTGCAGGTAGTTATTTTAGATTAAGAAAATTACCAGAATCTATTTGGTTTTCAATCATTGCATTTTATCATAGTCCTATTGAGTTTTTTAAACAATTATCAAAATAACTTATGTGCGGCATCTCAGGATATTATACACTTAACAAAGCATTTTCGGAAGTCGATTTGCATGCAATGACAAACGCCATTGAACATCGTGGACCGGATGCTTTTGGTTATTACTCTGACGAGACTATTGGTTTAGGACATCGCAGATTGAGTATCATTGATCTCTCAGAAAATGCAAACCAGCCGATGTTCTCTTCTGACAAGCGATATGTGATGGTGTATAATGGTGAGGTTTATAACTACCGGGAGATAGCAGCTGAATTACGACAAAAATTCAAACTCGATTTTCGCACATCCTCCGATAGTGAGGTGGTATTAGAAGCTTATGCTAAATATGGTCCCGATTTTGTTCAAAAATTAAATGGAATGTTTGCCTTCGCCATTTATGATAAAGAAAAGAAGGAGCTCTTTGTTTGTCGTGACCGTGTGGGAATTAAACCTCTTTATTATTTCTGGGACGGCCAAAATTTTGCTTTCGCATCAGAACTAAAATCACTTTCACAAGTTCCATCTATCCCAAAAGAAATAAATCGCAATGCTGTTTATCAGTTTCTTCATTTAGGTTTTATTCCTGCCCCACAATCTATTTTTCAATCCATCAAAAAAGTTGAATCGGGAACCTGGCTCCGGGTCTCAAAAAATAATTTAGAGTCACATACCTATTGGTCCATCAATCAGCAGGTCAGCGAAAAAATAATCACCAAGGAGAAAGAAGCAATTGTAAAACTGAGTGATTTGTTGATGAGTTCGGTTCAGTACCAGATAAAAAGCGATGTCCCTTTTGGCGTGTTTTTAAGTGGAGGAATTGATTCCAGCTTGGTTACAGCCAATGCCGTAAATTTATCCGGGGTAAAAGTAAATACCTTTTCCATTGGCTTTGAGGAAAACAAGTACAATGAATCTGTCTATGCGAAAGCCATTGCAAATTATTTAGGCACGCATCATCATGAATTTATTGTATCCTATAAAGATGCCATTGACTTGATCGACACTATTTTTGATACCTATAGCGAACCTTTTGCCGACTCTTCTTCGATTCCAACTATGCTGGTTTCTAAATTAGCCAGGCAACATGTAACAGTTACACTATCAGGTGAAGGAGGGGATGAATTATTTTTAGGTTATGGAGCTTATCAATGGGCAAGGCGCTTAAATCAACCATTTATCAAAGCATTTCGAAAACCTATCGCAAACATTCTTTCGAAATCAAATTCACGATTTGAACGACATGCTAACTTTTTCAGGTACCCGAACGAAAATTTAAAATACAGCCATATTCTTTCACAGGAACAATATTATTTTTCTTTGGATGAACTTGATTCCATCTTGTCAGAGAATTTTAAGAATACATCAGGAAGCACTAATACAGAGCTGTTGAATAATTTTGGTATTGAGATTAATCATTTAGGCAGAAATTTAAATGCAATGGAAAAACAAGCCATTTTTGATTTGAATTTTTACTTACAGGATGATTTACTCACCAAAGTTGATCGGGCAAGCATGCACTTTTCTTTAGAAACACGTGTCCCCTATCTTGACCACCGGATCATTGAATTTGCATTAAATCTTTCACCTGAACTAAAGTATAAGAATGGAACAGCGAAATATCTGTTAAAAGAAATTTTGTATCAATATGTCCCAGAGAAATTCTTTGATCGCCCTAAACAAGGCTTTGCTATCCCCTTGCAAAAATGGTTAAAAAACGAACTTCGTTTTTTGATTGATGAAAATCTTTCAAAGGAAGTAATTGAAAAATTCGGATATGTTAACTATGAAGCTGTAGAAGAATTAAAAAAGGATTTTCTCAATGGAAAAGAATACTTATACAATAGAATCTGGATATTGATCGTGTTGCATAAATGGTTGTTGAAACACAGTAAATAAAAGCAGTCTTTCGAGTGTTTTTCTTTTTAGAAAAATGGTTTGAGAGCGTGTTCTGGCTTTAAAAAAAAATAAGAATTTCCGTTTACTTAATTATTTCTCGATACTCGCCCGAAGGGGGCGAACTCGAAATGACATTCTTTACAACTATACAAACGTTTGCTCCTGTGTGCCGTCTTTCGAGTGTTTTTCTTTTTGAAAAATGGTTTGAGAACGTGTGAAGGCTTTTTAAGGAATAAGAATTTTCGTTGATTAATTGGGGTATGCATACAACTAAACATAATACCCCTTTTTCCTTTGCATGTTTTTTTCTTTTTGCTTGAACAAAAAGAAAGAAAAATTCAAGAACAAACGATTCCTCCCCGCCTCTCCCCATTTTTTTGAATGTCTATGTGCGCGGCTAAAGCTCGCACCAAGACCTTCTGAAAAAACTGGCTTCACCGCGACTCTGCAAAGCCTGTCCAGAGCTTGTCGAAGGGCGTTTGCTCACCGCTCGCCCACATCAAACCAAGAAACATTTTAATAAAATTTTGTTTTCGAAAAGCAGATTTCTCTCTGCATTTCATTACGTTCGAAATGACAGTCCTATGTGTCATTTCGACCAACGGGAGAAATCTCATTTTTGGAAGGCAGGTTTCTTAAGCATTACATTGCGTTTGAAATGACAGGTCACCGCCTTCTATTCTAAAATAAATATAAACTGAAGGCATAATAAGGGCACAATATACTCCCCCAAAAGCCAGAATAAAACCAATTTGGGCAGCTCCAAGCAAAAAATGGGGCAGCCCAATCTCCTTAATAATCTAAACAATTTCTGAAAAGGGGAAAATATATTGATTTAAAGGAATCTTTTCTTTCAGAAGGGCATTCATTTAATCATTCAGGGCGACAATAAACTCCCGAAAAAGTTCCCCGCAATCAAAATGGGGGCGCCCAAATACAAAATGGGCATGCCCGGATTCAAATTGGGGGCGCCCTGAATCAAAATGGGGATGCCCTGAATCAAAATAGAGGAGCCCGAAATCAAAATGGGAGATGTCCTGAACCAAAATGGAGATGCCCTGAATCAAATTGGGGATGCCCTGAATCAAATTGGAGACGCCCTGAATCAAATTGGAGATGCCCCGATTTAAAATAGGGATGCCCTAAATCAAATTGGAGATGCCTTGAATCAAAATGGAGATGCCTTGAATCAAAATGGGGATGCCCTAATTGGGTGGATTACACACCCCTGCAACCTCTCAAGAGGGGAGTTGATTAATCGTATTCGAAAGGGCAGATTTCTCTCTTCACTTTGTTTCGTTCGAAATGACAGTCCTTAAATGTCATTTCGACCAGCGGGAGAAATCTCATTTTTGGAAGGCTGATTTCTTATACATTTTATCTCTCTTTC
>CAIXIP010000086.1 GCA_903919535.1 uncultured Bacteroidota bacterium
AATGACTTACGAGCAGATTATTGAGAAGCTATCTCATCTCGGAATGAAAATGCCCAAACAAACTTTGACTGAAATTTTCAGAAATCCATTTTTTTGTGGATTTATGTCGCATAATTTATTGAACGGTGAAGTCGTAAAAGGCAAGCATCCGGCATTAATTGATGAGGATTTGTTTTTAAGAGCAAATGAGTTGAAGAAAACGGATGGTTACAAAAGCAACAAGGCGAATGATAATTTGCCATTGAAGGTTTTTGTGAAAGAAGCTGAAAGTGGTGCTCCATTTACTGGTTATCTGGTAAAAAAGAAAGGGCTTTATTATTACAAAGTAAACAAACCCGGCATTCGAATAAACCGCAGTATTCATATAATGCACGATAAGTTCAAAGAGCTACTCCAAGATTACACGATAGATGCCGACCACATCGAGCCATTATCGATACAATTACGCTATACATGGGAAAACCTGACAGAAACCAACACAAGCGAGAAAAAAGCCCTTTCTTTGAAGTTAAACGAAGTAGAGGAGGAATTTTATAATTTACGAAAACGTCATGCGATTGGGAAGGTTACTCTCGATATTTATGAGGAGTTTTCACTGGAAATGAAGAAGAACAAAGAGGAGCTTTTGAAACAATTTGAAACGCTCGACCAAAAATTATCGAACCCGAAAGAGTTGATACATTTTACCTGTAAACTATCCGCCAATCTCGCTCCTGTTTGGGAATCTGGAGATTATTACCAAAAACAGGTTTTTCAAAATTCGCTGTTTCCTTCCGGTTTGGTCTATGATGCAAAAATTGAGCATTATCGAACCCCGGTTGTAAATAGTGTCGTTGGCTATGCCGCTGATTTATCAAAGGGTTTAGGGGAAATGAAAAACCGGACTTCTCAAAATTTGCTTGAAAAGTCCGGCTCTGTACCCAGTGCCGGAGTCGAACCGGCACGATTTCTCACTGGTGTTTGAGACCAGCGCGTCTACCAATTCCGCCAACTGGGCATATTAAAATTTGAATTGGGATGCAAAACTATTCATTTGTTTTGGAATGGCAAAAAAATAATGACCAAACTCTAAATTTCTTTTGCCTAAACGGCATTTTTCATTACATTTGCAGCCCTTAAAAAGAGATAATGAATTATAAAGTAAAAATATTTTCAGGTTCTACAACCCGCGTTTTATCAGAAAGCATCTGCAAAACGTATGGGCAAGAGTTGGGGAAGGTTTCTCTGCTTCGCTTTAGTGATGGGGAAATTCAGACTTCTTACGAAGAAACAGTGCGAGGTAGCGATGTGTTTATCATCCAGTCTACAATGCCACCAACAGAAAATTTATTTGAACTTTTATTGATGATCGATGCAGCAAAACGAGCTTCTGCCCATCAGATCATCGCAGTTTTGCCTTATTTTGGTTACGCTCGTCAAGATCGAAAAGATCAACCACGCGTTGCTATTGGAGCAAAAATGGTGGCCAATTTGCTTTCAGCTGCTGGTGCTACCCGAATTGTTACAATGGATTTACATGCTGATCAAATACAAGGATTTTTTGATTTCCCTGTTGATCATTTATATGCATCATCGATTTTTTTACCATATATCCAAAGTTTGAATTTGCCAAATTTGACCATGGCAGCACCCGATATGGGAGGTTCAAAAAGAGCAAATGCTTATGCGAAGTACCTGAAAACAGATATTGTTATTTGCTACAAACAACGTTCGAGGGCAAATGTAATTGATAGCATGACTGTGATTGGTGAAGTAGAAGGAAAAGATATAGTTCTTGTAGATGATTTGATCGATACAGGTGGCACACTTACCAAAGCAGCTGATATGATGCTGGATAAAGGAGCAAATAGCGTTAGAGCAGTCTGTACACATGCTGTATTGTCTGGCAAGGCATATGAAAATATTGAAAAATCAAGAATCCTAGAGTTAGTTGTGACAGATACTATTCCATTAACAAAAGAGTGTAGCAAAATAAAAGTTTTGTCTGTTGCGGAATTGTTTGGCAAAGTGCTGCATAGCGTTCATAGTTTTGAATCTATCAGCTCTAACTTTATTGTGAGCTAGAATATAAAAATACAATGACATTGCGCCAAAATAATTAAAAAACTTTGGTTGATAGGCGCAACAACCAGAAAAATAAAAAACAACAAAAAAATGAAATCAGTATCTATTAGCGGTTCGCCACGTGCGAACGTAGGGAAAACAGATGCAAAGGCTTTGAGAAACTCTAAGCTTGTTCCATGTGTACTTTATGGTGGAAAAGAACAAGTTCACTTCTCTGTTCTTTCAGCAGACTTTAAAAACTTAATTTACACTCCAGAGGTAAATACAGTAAATTTGGATATAGCTGGTAAAAAATACCATGCAATTGTTCAGGAAACTCAATATCACAAACTAACGGATCATCTTATTCATGTTGATTTTTTAGAAATCCAACCAAATAAACCAGTAGTAATGAGTCTTCCTGTTAAAACAACTGGAACTTCTCCTGGAGTTAGAAATGGTGGAAAATTGGTAAAAAAATCAAAAACTCTTAGAGTAAAAGGGTTAGTTGAAAAAATGCCTGAAGCTATTATAATTCCAATTGATAAAATGGAAATCGGTAATACAGTAAGAGTTAGTGATATTAAATTAGACGGATTAACAATTCTTAATGCACAAAATATTACAGTTATTTCTGTGGATATGACACGTGCTGTAGCTGAAGAAGCGCCAAAAGCTGCTGCACCTGCTGCAAAAGCTGCTGCACCTGCTGCTGCAAAAGCACCTGCTAAAAAATAATATATTTTCAATCTGTTTTAAAAGTTGGCTTAAAGTTATTTAAGCCAACTTTTTTATTTTTGATTGCTGTATAGTATTTCATATTTTTGAGATGAATAAAGAGTCATTATATGAGCAAATTTTTAATTGTAGGATTGGGAAATATTGGAGATGAGTATTCTAATACGCGTCATAATATTGGTTTTATGGTTCTGGATGAAATCGCCAGAGAAAACAATTTAAAATTTACTACCGACCGGCTTGCTTCCGTTGCTCAATATAAATTCAAAGGAAAAACATTGGTTCTTGTCAAACCATCAACCTTTATGAATTTAAGTGGTAAAGCTGTAAATTACTGGTTGCAAGCTGAAAAAATAGCAAAAGAAAATCTACTTGTCATTACCGATGATATTGCTTTGCCTCTTGGATCGCTTCGCATGAAAGGAAAAGGCAGCGATGGTGGGCACAATGGGTTGAAAAGTATTCAGGAAACACTGAACAGTGGTGAATATGCAAGATTACGATTCGGAGTTGGAAGCGAATTTTCAAAAGGGAAGCAAGTTGATTATGTGCTAGGGAAATGGAGTGATGAGGAAAATAAAATACTTGGCCCAAGGATTAAAATGGCTATTGAAATGATACAGGGTTTTTCTGCAATTGGTTTGCAGCGAACTATGACGGCCTTCAATAATAAATAATTTTTTGCGTACATTTATACTCGATATTTTAAAACTAAAAACTAAAATCATGATAAAAAAAATTACTTTCTTTTTCGCAGCAATGGCATTTTCAATTTTCTCAAATGCACAAAGCTTTTCTGCATTATACTCTTTCGATAATATAACAACTACGTCAGGATTAACTGACCCAACACCTGTTCCTACAGCTACCGGTGTTGTTTTTGGAAACTTTTCAGCTACTGGAACACCAGCAAATCCAAATGCAGCTGGCCGATTTTCCTTTACAAATTGGCCTTTAGGAGCAACTACTGCAGTTGATTTGTATACTTCGTTAACAGGTTCAATTAATCCTGCTCAGTATTATGAAGTAACTGTTACGCCTGATGTTAACTATACATTAGATTTAACTTCGATAACATTTGTTTCAAGACGATCAGCAACAAGCATCAGAACTTACGCTGTGCGCTCTAATACTGATGCTTATGCAGCTAATCTTCCTGCATCTATTGCGCCAGCAAATGTAAATTTAAGTGTTCAGACAGGTGATGTCTTTTTTTGGAACTTTGATGCAACTTCAACGAGTGTAAATCAAAGTGGAAATACAATTACATTGAGTGGCTCTTCATATACAGCTCTAGCTACACCAGTAACCTTCCGTTTTTATGCATGGAACGCTGAAGCAACTGGCGGTTCTTTTGGTATTGATACTGTAAGAATAAATGGAACAGCAACTTTGGGTACATCAATCAACACAAAAACTTCTGAAATACAAACAAGTATTTATCCTAACCCTTCTGCAAATGGTATGTTTACTGTTGACTTGAATAACTCTTCAAATAAAACAAATGTTACAGTTTATAACATTATTGGAAAAATTGTTCTTGAAAAAGAAATCAATTCTATAGGTAAACAACAAATTGATTTATCAAATCAAGCGAATGGTAGCTATTTTGTGACTTTTAAAAATGACAATTCAACTGTCACTCGAAAAATCACAATTAATAAATAGATACTTATCCTTAAATTTATTAAACGCTCAACTTAAAACGTTGGGCGTTTTTGTTTTTATCTTTGTCATATAACCTGTGGAAAAAACCGAACACATACAAAATATTATTCGCACGATGCCAGATAATCCTGGGGTGTATCAGTATTATGATGTGGAAGGAAAAATTATTTATGTTGGAAAGGCAAAGAATTTAAAAAAAAGAGTTTCTTCTTATTTTAATAAAGACCAATCAGAAAACGGCAAAACTCAAGTTCTTGTAAAGAAAATCTCTGATATTAAATATATCATTGTTGATACCGAAATTGATGCGCTTTTATTAGAAAATAATCTTATAAAAAAATACCAGCCGCGTTATAATGTATTATTAAAAGACGATAAAACGTATCCTTGGATCTGCATTAAGAATGAACGCTTCCCGCGTGTTTTCTCAACACGTAATTTGATAAAGGATAATTCATCTTATTACGGCCCTTACGCTTCTGTAAAGGTTATGAATATGGTTTTAGATCTGATAAAACAGTTGTATAAATTGCGTAATTGTAATTTCAACTTGTCTGCAGAAAATATTAAATCCAAAAAATTTAAAGTGTGTTTGGAATATCACATTGGCAATTGTAAGGCACCGTGCATCGGACTGGAAAGAGAAGAAGAATACAATGAAACGATTGCAAACATTAAAGAAATTATTAAAGGAAACATCAATACTGTAGCGCGTCATTTAAAGGCTTTATTACAGGAGCATGTTGAAAAATTAGAATTCGAGAAGGCAAATATTGTCAAAGAAAAAATTGATTTGTTAGATAAATTTCAAAGTAAATCTACTGTTGTAAGCCCAACTATTACAAATGTTGACGTATATTCTATTGTAACAGATGAAAAAAATGGATATGTTAATTTTTTAAAAGTTGTGAATGGTTCGATTATTCAAGGACATACGATTGAACTCAAAAAGAAATTGGATGAAAGCGATGAAGAATTGCTGACTCTTTCTATAGCAGAGTTGCGTGAGCGTTTTCACAGCGATGCAAAAGAGATTATTGTGCCTATCAAAATTGAAACAGAATTTCCGAATGTGGAATTTATTATTCCACAACGGGGAGATAAAAAACATTTGCTCGAACTTTCTCAACGTAATGTGGAATATTACAGAAGAGAAAAAATAAAACAAGAAAGTTTAGTTGACCCGGAGCGTCATACGAAGCGTATCTTGGAACAAATGAAAAAGGATCTTCACTTAATTGAAGAACCACGACACATTGAATGTTTTGATAACTCGAACTTCCAAGGTGCATATCCAGTTGCCGCAATGACTGTTTTCAAAGATACCAAGCCGAGTAAAAAGGATTATCGTCATTTCAATATTAAAACTGTAGAAGGTCCTGATGACTTTGCTTCTATGGAAGAAATCATATACAGGCGTTACAAACGCGTGTTGGAAGAAAATCAATCGATGCCACAATTAATTGTGATTGATGGAGGAAAAGGGCAGTTGAGTGCAGCATTGCAAAGTATTGATAAATTGGGTTTACGAGGAAAGGTTGCAATTATCGGAATTGCAAAAAAATTAGAAGAAATTTATTTTCCTGGCGATTCCATTCCATTGTATTTAGACAAACGAAGCGAAACATTAAAAATAATTCAACAAATACGTGATGAGGCGCATCGCTTTGGTATTACGCATCATCGCAGCAAACGAGATAAAGGAACATTAAAAACTGAATTAACAGAAATAAAAGGGGTTAGCACAAGTACCGCGCAAAAATTATTGACTCATTTTAAATCAGTGAAAAAAATTTCGGAAGCGAATGAAACAGAACTTGCCGAAATTATTGGCAAAGCAAAAGCAAAACTTGTTAGTGATTTTTATGCAACCGAAAAGTTGAAACTTGTAAGTGCTAAATAAATGTAAAAGCTTAATAAGCTCTTACATTTTTTCCTTCCATGTAATTAATAAATGATTTATTAACCACTTTATTTCCTCCAGGTGTTGGATAGTTTCCTGTAAAATACCAGTCTCCTTTATTGTTTGGAACTGCATTATGTAAACCTTCAATAGATTGATAAATTATTTCCACTTCTGCTTTTGTGTCTGCAGGACGCAACAATTCAGCAATCTTTTTTGAAATTTGTTCAGCAGAAAAAGGTTCATAAATTTCTTTTACCAAATTAACGATCTCTTCTTTTGGCAAGGCTTCTTGTGCTTTTGCTTTTTCATAAAGTTCGTCAAGGAGGTTTTCTTTGAAATTGTCTTTCAACAATTGAACAGCTGCCTGAAACGCAATAAAATCGCCTAATTTAGCCATGTCAATTCCGTAGCAATCGGGATAACGAATTTGAGGTGCAGACGAAACAATAACTATTTTTTTTGGACCTAAGCGATCAAGAATTTTTAAGATACTTTGTTTTAAAGTCGTACCACGAACAATCGAGTCATCTAAAATTACGAGATTATCGTTTCCTTCTTTTACAACACCATATGTTGTATCATAAACGTGAGCTACCATTTCGTCACGTTGATTATCATTGGTAATAAAGGTTCTCAGCTTCGCATCTTTAATGGCTATCTTCTCTATACGAGGATGAATAGCTAAAATTTTACTCAATTCAGGTTCACTAACTTTAGCACCCATTTGTAAAATTTTATGACGCTTTACAGTATTATTGTAATGATGTAAGCCTTCAATAAATCCGCCAAAAGCAACTTCCGCTGTGTTTGGAATATAAGAAAATACAGTGTTTTCCAAATCATAATCAACGGCTTTCAAAACAGATGGACAAAGCTGTTCTCCTAATTTTTGACGTTCTCTGTAAATATCTGCATCGCTTCCGCGTGAAAAATAAATACGTTCGAAAGAGCAAGCTGTTTTTTCTAGAGGTTTAATTATTTCATGCTCTGCAAAAGTGCCATCTCTTTTAATAATTAGGGCATGGCCGGGAGTAAGTTCTTTGATCTTTTCAATTGGAACATTAAATGTTGTTTGAATCACAGGTCGTTCAGAAGTTATTACGACAACTTCATCGTCACTATAATAAAAAGTCGGACGTATTCCATTTGGGTCTCTTAGCACAAATGCATCTCCATGGCCAAATAATCCAGCCATAGCATAACCGCCATCCCATTTTTTACTTGCATCTTTAAGTATGCGTTGTACATCCAAATGTTCTGCAATTAGGCTTGAAATTTCATCATTTGAGTGGCCTTCGCTCTTGAATTTTCTAAATAATCGTTCATTTTCTTCATCCAAAAAATGACCAATTTTTTCCATTACAGTAACAGTATCTGTTTTTTCCTTTGGATGCTGTCCTAGTGCAACGAGGTGTTCGAAGAGTTCGTCAACATTGGTTAAATTAAAATTTCCGGCAACAACAAGATTTCTGCTCATCCAATTATTCTGGCGTAAGAACGGATGACAATTTTCGATGTTGTTTCCACCGAATGTTCCATAACGTAAATGCCCTAAAAATAATTCACCTGTATAAGCCAGATTTTTTTTAAGCCATACGCCATCTTTCAGATGCTCAGGATTTTTTTTGTTGAGGTCCTCGAATCGGGAATTTATTTTTGCGAAAATTTCTTTGATGGCATTGCTTCCGGTAGCACGTGTTCTGCTAATGTAGCGTGTTCCGGGTTCAACGTTAAATTTAATATTAGCAACACCGGCACCATCTTGTCCACGATTGTGTTGTTTCTCCATTAAAAGATACAACTTATTTACACCATACAAAGGCGTTCCGTATTTTTTGATGTAATAATCCAACGGCTTCAGCAATCGTATCATGGCTATTCCACACTCGTGTTTTATTGCATCGCTCATATTGAATTTGTGTTTAAAATTTGGAGATGCAAAATTACAATTTTTATTTCGCTAATTGAAAAGATAAGACTCAAAGACGGAAACTAAGTAAAAGTAATTTGGCAATAAAAAACCCGAAGAGCTTGTCAGAAACTTCGGGATTTTGGATAAAACTAAACATGAAACACAGTTGTGCTACTCCTTCACAACAACAAGCTTTTATACATAATGTTGATTCAGAAAATCAATGGGTCATTATGCACGATACAAATATGTGGTATATTTTATCCAAGTCCAAACATTTTTTGCAAAAAAATTAGAAGTCGAAGCAAAAAAAGTTCTTAAAAATCTCCTTAAAAGGTAAAGCGCCTGGCTTGTATATCAACAATAACGATTGTTTTAAAGTTTTTGCTGATTTATCCTACAGTTATACCTGTTAGATTTCAGAGAGCAAAATAGTCGAAGTAGTTTTAATCCTTTTGGAATCAATTCGAGAGAACTGTAAAACTGTAATTTATCCCACTAATACGCTCATTTCATCTATTCAATTTAAGCTTAGAGCGAATAAAAATGGTTTAAATTAGTCCTTATTGAAACAAATTTCTAAATTAGATATTCAAAATATCATTTTTTTAATGGATGATTTTTGTATTTGTTAGCATTACCAAAAGAAAATAGCACTTATTTACCATGTCAGTAAACAATTTACACCAGTTAATAAAATCGCTTTCTCCGACAGAGAAAGGTTATATTAAAAAGCAGGCTGGTGTTCACGTTATTGGGGAGCAAAACAAATACATCAAAATTTTTGATGCTATTGATAAGCAAGAAGAGTATAACGAGAAAGAGATTCTTCAGAAATTCAAAAATGAGCCTATTCTTAATAATTTTTCTGTTGCTAAAAACTACCTTTTCAATTTTATTTTGAAAAGTTTAGAGTCTTATCATACTACAACAAAAAGCGAGCTTAGAAGCACTCTTAATCACATAGACATTTTATACAACAAAAATTTGCTTTCAGTCGCAAAAAAAATGTTGGTCAAAGCGAAATCGATTGCGCAAAAACATGAGTTATATGAATTCATGGAAGAAATAATTGACTGGGAAATTATTCTACTTGTTGAGGAAGCAACTCCTCAAAATTATCTTTCGTTGGTAAATAAATATTTTGGTGAACTGTATGATTCCCTTGAAAAAAAGAAGGCTATCATTGACTATAAATATTTATACCAAAAGATGCGAGCGAAATCATTATATCATGGTTTGGCAAGAAACGATGAAGATGTTATTGAGTTACAAAAAATAATTAAAACTGAATCTAAAAGTGATGAGGTGTTAGTTACTTTCAATGAGAGATTTTACAAAAACTTGATGTTGGCTAACTTTTTATTCGTTACAAATGAGCAAAAAAAGGCCAATGAATTAATGGAGATAAATGTGAAATTAATGGAGGAACATCCACACATGATCGCCTTAAAACCTTCCATATATTTATCGATTTTACGAAACAAGGCCGTTAATGAACTGTCTTTAATGCGTTATAAACCTCTTTTTGATACGCTTAAAAAGATGGATGATTTTACTGAAAAGTATGGTCATAAAAACAGATATTTTGAGATTCTTAAGGAGAACTTAAAGCTTTTTGTTTACTTGCCAACAGGTCAGTTTGATGATGCATTGGACGTTGCAAAAAATTTGGATGTTTTATATAATAATCTGCCTCAAACAAAAGTTTTTCAAAAAGAAAAACAATTGCAACAGTATGCTTATGCATATATCTATATTGGATTAGAGAATTATAAACTTGCCAACCAACATATTAATGAGCTTTTAAATAATAATGAATTTGATTTCAGAAGCGATTTGTTTTGCTTTGCTCACATCCTGAGTTTGATCGTTCATTTTGAAATGGGAAATGCTGAATTGCTAGAATATCGTACGCGATCTACTTATCAGTTATTAATGAAAAGAGATAAACTTCATAAATTTGAGCAAGAAATTATTGCGTTTTTGAAAAACTCAAAACACAAAAAGAAAAATTCAGTTGAACTTCGAGAGGATTTTATTCAATTAAAAAATAGCATCGAAAAAATAACCGTTGATAAAATAGAAAAGAATGCATTAAGTTTGTTTGATTTGCTTTCCTGGTTGGAAAGTAAAATTGAAAACAAAAGTTTTATGGAAATAAAACAGGCAAAATTCGATCAGTTGCATGCTTTGGAATCATCCAATGCACATATGTATTAAATAAATTGTTCGCGTTTCAAATTGAGCCATTCTAATGCAGAGCCATTTAATAACAAATCTTTCACATCTTTTTCGTAAGGCATTCCTTTGATCAGTTTTCCCGGTTCCAATTCACCGAGAGGAAACGGATAATCGCTACCAAAAGCAACACGGTTAGCGCCAACTAATCCAATTAGCATGTCAAGCATCGTTTCATCATGAACTAAACTATCAAGCCAAAATTTTCCAAGGTATTCACGCGGGTTCACAGGATTATCAATAGCAACTAAATCAGGACGACAATTGAAGCCGTGTTCTATACGACCTATTGTTGAAGGGAAAGAACCACCTCCGTGTGCAAAGGCTACACGCAAATTAGGTAATCGTTCAAACACACCACCAAATATCATGGAGCATATAGCTAATGTTGTTTCTGCAGGCATCCCAACTAGCCAGGGTAACCAATATTTTTGCATTTTATCTTGCCCCATCATTTCCCATGGATGGACAAATACAGACATTCCTAATTTTTCACATGCTTGAAAAATTGGAAATAAATTCGGGTCATTTAAATTCCAATCATTTACATGTGAACCAATTTGAATACCTGCTAAGCCAATTTTTTTGCAACGTTCTAATTCTTTAATTGCTAATTCAGGAGCTTGCATTGGTATTGTGCCTAGACCTATAAATCGTTTCGGAAATCGCTTCACTATATCAGCAATATGATCGTTTAAAAAAATGGATAATTCTAAACAATCATCTGGTTTTGCCCAATAGCTAAACATTACAGGCACCGTAGATAAAACCTGAACATCCACATGATGGTGGTCGCATTCATTAATTCGTTTATCAGCACTCCAGCAATTATCCTCTATTTCGCGAAAAAATTTACCATCATCCAAAATCATATTTGCACAGCAAGATTTGTGGTGTTGCAGCTGAACAAATCCGCCATAACCAAACTTTTCTTTCCAATTGGGAATGTGTTCAGGAAGTATGTGTGTATGAATATCGATTGTTAAAATTTTGCCCATTCTGAATTAATTTAAAAAATCTGAAACAATTTTTTCTGCTTCAACTAAAGCATGTTCTAGTGTATCGTTCAAAACAATTTTATCAAACATTATGGCTGCCTGTAATTCGTTTTCAGCTTTTCCAATTCTTCGTTTGATACTTTCGGGGGTTTCTGTTTCTCTTGATTGCAAACGCTTTTCAAGATGTTCGATAGATGGTGGCATTACAAAAATGGCCAATGATTCTTTGCCAAATTGTTTTTTTAAATTTAATCCGCCAACTACATCCATATCAAAAATAATGTGTTTCCCTTTTTTCCAGATACGCACTACTTCAGATTTCAATGTGCCATAAAAATTATCTTTATATACTTCTTCCCATTCAATAAATTCTTCGTTTGCAATTTTCTGTTTGAATTCATCGAGAGATAAAAAATAATAATCTATACCTTGCGTTTCATCTTTGCGCATTGGTCTGCTGCAGGCAGACACAGAAAATTCTAACTCAGGAAATATTTTTAATAAATGTTGTACAATTGTTGTTTTTCCTGCTCCTGAGGGCGCTGAAAATATGATGAGTTTGCCTTGCACGTGGTAAAATTGATTTAAAATTAATTTTTAATTTATTCGTATCTACTAAAGAACATTTAACATTTGTTCTTTTATTTTTTCAAGTTCATCTTTCATCTGAACAACCATTTTTTGAATGGTTGCATCATTTGCTTTTGAACCGATTGTATTTATTTCTCTACCTATCTCTTGTGAAATAAAACCAAGTTTTCTTCCGCAACCTGGCTCTTCCATTGTTTTTAAAAAATAATCGAGGTGTGTTTTTAATCGTAATTTTTCTTCTGTGATATCTAATTTTTCAATGTAGTAAATCAATTCTTGCTCAAAACGATTTTCATCAATTTTTTCTTTTTCTACTAATTCTGCAATGTTACTTTTGATGCGGGTACGAATAGTTTCAACACGCACAGCATCATTACTCATCACTTCTGCTAATAATTCATAAATAATTCCGATACGTGAATTAAATTCATTTGCTAATGTTTTCCCTTCATCTGAACGGAATTTTTGAAATGCTTCAATTGCTTTATTGACAACCGATTTTACCTGATTCCACTCTTCTTCATCCAATTCCACAACTTCTCTTTCGGCCTTCATTACATCAGGCATTTTTAAGATCAAAGCCATCAAATTTTGATTGTCTTCATTCAACTCTTCACTCAATGCTTTTAACTCTTTGTAATATGTTTTGACTAATGTTTTATTTATTGCAACAGGCAAAACATCTTGAGTAGATTCTGTATATACTGACAAATCAACTTTCCCTCGCTCTATTTGTTTAGAAATTTCGCTGCGAAGTTCCAGTTCTTTTTCCTTATAAACATAAGGCATCCGTAAGTTAAGATCTAATTGTTTGCTATTAAGGGATCTTACTTCAACTGTAATTTTTTTTCCGGGAATTTCTATTACGGCTTTCCCAAAACCAGTCATTGATTTTATCATAAACGATTTTTATTTGAAACAAATGTAAGGTTTTTCCTTTATAGACATAGGCAAAAAGCGAATGTTGAAATTTAATCTTTGTTATCTGATTTCGTTTTTTTAAAGGGCATGCTCACCAAATAAACTCCAAAAATAATTAGTACTGCAGAAGTTAATTTTCGCAAATCCAATATGTCATTATGAAAATAGAATATAGCAATCAGTGTTGCTAAAAAAGGTTGGAGGTAAATATATATACTTGCAACAGAAGGGCTTAAAGCTCTTAATGCATAGGTGTTTAAAACATAAGCGAAGAATGTTGTTCCCAATACAACAAATGCAATACCCCACCAAATGTTAGATGGAATTTCTGTCCAGTTTATTTGTTTGAATTCCGAAAAGCCAAACGGTAAAACATAAAAGAAGCCAATTAAAAATACCCATTTTATAATTGTAAATGTGTTGTATTTTTTCATTAATGGTTTAACAAGTACCAAATAAAAGGCCCACGACATTGAGTTTACCAGTATCATTATGTCGCCTTTTATTGTTTCAGAACCAAATGAAAATGATTTGTTAAATAGTAGCAATAGCAATGCCCCTGAAATTCCAAAGCATATTCCAATAATTTTATTGAACGAAATCTTTTCTTTTATCAATATCGAGGCAATAAATAAAACCACAATTGGATTTGATACCATTATGATTGAAGCATTTATAGGAGTAGTTAAACTTAATCCTTTTAAAAAAAGTAATTGATTTATTGCTACACCACACAATGCAAGGAGTGCAATACGAGGCAGATCTTTTTTATCAATTTTCTCTTTGATAAATATCGCGCTCACCAGCCAAAATAGGATAGTAGCGCCTGCAACTCTTATCAATACAAATGCGAATGGGTGAATAAAAGCGGGCATCACTTCTTTGGCGATAGAATAATTTGCACCGTAAAGAATGTTTACAATGAGTAAAGCTAAATGAGCCTGTAGTATTTTGTTTTTAAACATTTATTTATTTAATTCAAGCGATACATCTTCCCGGGCAATGATTTTACAATACCCGAAAATTCAAGTGTTAGCAGCAATGAAGAAACTTTACCCATGGGCATATTTACTGCATAACACAACTCGTCAATTGTGATTGAATTTTTTTCTTTTAAAACATTGACTAAAAGTTCTTCATCAGCTTTCAGTTCAATAAATAATTTTTTTTGAATTGGATTTTTAGAAATTTTTGATTCTTCCCAGCCCAGAATGTAAACGATATCTGCTGCTGATTGAATAAGTACAGCTTTGTTTTGTTTGATAAGATTATTGCATCCTTCTGAGCAAACATCATCAACCTTTCCTGGAAAGGCGAACACATCCCTGTTATAACTATTTGCAATATTAGCTGTAATCAAAGAGCCTCCTCCTTTTTTGGACTCTACTACTATCGTTGCATCAGAAATCCCTGCTACAATACGATTTCTGCGAGGGAAATTTTCGCGATCAGGAATTGTCTTACTTGTAAAATCACTTAGCCATGCACCATTTTCTAACATCTTTTCGGCAGTTGCTTTGTGCACAGCCGGATATATTTTATCTAGCCCGTGAGCCAATGCACAAACTGTAGGCAGATTGTTTTCAAGGGCAGCTCTGTGTGCGCAAATGTCAATACCATAAGCCAAACCACTCACAATAGTTACATTGTGTATAGCCAAATCGGCAATTAATTTTTCACAAATACTTTTTCCATAATCAGTTGCTTCTCTAGTTCCAACGATGCTTATAGTTTTTTCGGCATTTAAATTTGCATTCCCTTTATAATAAAGAAGTATGGGGCTGTCTTCACAATGTGTTAATCGTTTCGGATAATTATTATCTAGATAAAAAATTGGAGTAATATTGTTTTTTTTAATGAATAAGATCTCTTCTTCTGCTCGGTCGAATATGTTGTGATTTAAAACATCACTAGCAACAGAACTTCCAATACCAGGTATTTTTTCGAGGGACGATTTTTTTTCTTCAAATACACCTTCCACACTTCCGCAATATGCAACAAGTTTTTTTGCTCTTATATCTCCAATGTTAGGAATAAGGGAAAGCGCTATTTTATATTTTAAGGAATTATCCATGTTTTTTTGAAATACAATAATTTTGTATATTGCAGACTCCCGATTTTTGTAAAAGTATAAAATTAAACAAGCATCTATTTTGTATTTGTAAAAATTGTTTTTTAAAATAAAA
>CAIXIP010000087.1 GCA_903919535.1 uncultured Bacteroidota bacterium
CACTATACCAAAGAAAATACCAATAGCAACGGAAACAGATTTTTTAATTATTGATTCTTCTTTATTAAAGAAATTATCTTGAATAAATACTTTTAAGTTTGCAACTGTTAGACTACGAACAAATCGCCAAGGTCGATACCATAAAAAAGCAAGAACAACAAGGTAGGTATTTAAAAAACTGATTCGTGTTGAATCACGTGATGGTTTAAAATGTGTAACTCGTTCTTCTCCTTTCGCGTAGTAAACCTGAATAGGAATATAAAGGACAGGAATTTTGTTCCAAGCTGCTTTTACAATTACTTCTATTTCAAATTCGAAACGTGAAGTAAAATACTTGATCTTTTTCATTCGCTCAATTGGATATAGACGATATCCTGATTGAGTATCCGGCAAAGAAATTCCTGTTTCTACAAGAAACCAAAAATTGGAAAATTTGTTCCCGAAGCTGCTTCCACCAGGAACATTTTCAGAACTCATATTACGAGCTCCGATTATCAAAGAATCAGGCTGTTCTTCAATCTTATTTAAAAACAATTCAAGATCAGTAGGAAAATGCTGGCCATCACTATCAATTGTTATTGCATAACGATAAAATAATTCTAAAGCTTTTTTAAATGCAGTGCGCAAAGCCATTCCCTTTCCCAAATTTTTGGGTTGATGAATAATAGTGATTTGCTCTTCAAATGATCGTAAAATATCTTGAGTAGAATCCGTGGCTCCATCATTTACAACAATAATCTTATTTGTATAAAATAAGGTGTCTTTTATAATTTTTTCAATAGTATTTTTATTGTTGTAGGTAGGAATGATCACACAACAATTCAATTCTTCAAAGCGCTTATTTAAAATGGGCTGGCTCGACATATAATATTATTGAACTATCTTGAATTTCCCTTTAAACTTGGTAAAACTATTACCCATATTCGTATAATTTGCCGAAACATCAATAATATCATCGATCTGCTTTACTGTAAAATCAATTTGAAAATCTTTTGTTTCGTTAGGATTGATTACTGCAACAAATTTGATATTACTCCCTTCTGTAAGAATTAATTTTTTATTCAATTTTTCAACTAAAATATCCCTCACAGTTTGAATTAAAAAAACTCCTGGTGCAATTGAGATATGAGGAAAATGACCTGCATATACTTTATGTTTAGGATTTAATTCTATTACACTGCTAAAGGTTTCATTTTGTTCTGAAGTATAATTGGATGAAATTTCCGTGTAGAATTTTTCAGATAGTTGTTCACTCATTTTGCTTTTCTTTTGAAATATTATTTAATTCTATTTTCAAATGGATTAATCCCTTGTGTTTCAGTTTAATCTGCTGTGCATTTAAACTGTCATTATAAATGTAATTCACTTTCTCTTTGGAAAATAAATTCCCTTTTACAATCGCCTTACCTACAGTTTTTGAAGTTTTGTTAACGAAGTAATAATTTTTGTAATTTCCGTTTGGAACAACATAAATACATTCGTTCTCTTTTTCATAGATCCTTGCTTCCTTATTTATCAGGCTTTGCAACAATATTAATTTCATGTCACTTTCAAGGATCTTTAAGATCTTTGGTTGATTTAATGGCTCAAATACATAGACCAATTTAAATTCATTATTTTTTATCTCAAAATCAAACATCTTCATTCCCAACTCTGTTACAAAAACCAGATGTGCTGTGCTGGGATCAATTTGTTTCAACACGATCAAACCGCCATAATACTTGTTATACAGATTAATTTTAGCCTTGTATAATAATGAATTGTCCTTATTTATTATTGCTCTAACATGAGTACTTGTAACTATTTCAACTCTACTCAATTTATAGCCTTGCGTAGGGGAACAGCCAAATAAAAAGGCAATAAATAAACTACTTAAGCATAAATTTTTCACTTGAAATCGGACTATTTATTTTTTTATTACTAAAGTCAAGAGTTGTAATATCATCACTGGGTTCCAGCATATCTAATTTCACAACTGATGTTACACTTTTATCAAAATACATGTTTATCTTTTTCAAGCTTTCCTTCATTCCTTTCATAGTAGGGATCAATTCAAGTTTGTAATAAGTATCATTTTCAAAGAATGAAATCTTAAATTTATTAGACTTTAAAATATCTCCATTAACGCAAGAAATCATTATGTCATTGATCTCCTTGAATACCTTATTGGAATTCATATCATACTTCTTCAGCTTGTTTTCATCCTTGATGAAAATCTTATCCTGATTAATAACAATGATGTATTTGTATGGTGTTGTGTATTCCCAACGCAAATTGTTTTTTTTCTGAAAATAAAAGTGTCCTTTGCTAGTGATCTTTTCAGACAACATACTTAGGTCCTTTACTTGAGTAAAATCACTTTCTATACTATTTGTCACTTTCGACATATTATCGATTTTCGCTTTAAGTGCAACAGTATCCTTCACAGGTTTATAAGCAGACTGTGCCGAAACAATAGATGAACAATACATCAAACCGATAAGTACAATAAAATTACGAATATGCATTTTTTTGAATTAGTTTATCTAAAGGTATTACGGTATAATTTTTTTCTTTTAAGTAAATTAAAACATCTTCGAGAACAAGTTCTATTCCGTCAACAGTATCATGAAATAGGATAATTGAGCCTGGTTTAATTCTTTGCTTAACACGCTTAAGTAACTGTTCTTTATTTTTAATGGAAGTATCGAGTGAACGAACATTCCAACCAATAACATCCAATTTTAATTGTTTGCAAGCTTTTCCCAAACCAGGAGTTGTTACCCCATATGGAGGACGAAAGAATGATGGACTTTTCCCAATCACTTTTCGAATCTCCTCATTTCCTAATTGTAAGTCTGCGGCCATTTGCTTGGAATTCATCAGATCAAACAAAAACGAGTGAGAATAACTGTGATTGCCTATCAAATGTCCTTCATTATAAATTTTCAACAAAAGCGATTCATTATCCTTTATTCTTTTCCCAATTAAAAAAAATGTTGCTTTTACATTAAATTTTTTCAAAACGGTCAACACTTTTTCTGTTCGTTCCTGAATTGGGCCGTCATCAAAACTCAGTGCAATAAGATTTTCACTTGTATTTACCTCACAAATTGTTTTGATATGAAATCCGGAAGAAACAAAATATGCGCCATAAAATTCGATGCTAAAAAAAGAAACAAAAGCAACTAAATAATAGATCCAGTGAATTGTGTAAATAAAATTAAAACTTATCAGAATGATAAAAATTAAAACAAAAACGATAACTATGTTACGATGATTTAACATTTAGAAACACACATTAAAGAATATTGATGGTCTTCGTGATGATTAACAATAAGTAAATTTTGGATATTCGATAATGGCTCATGATTTGGAAAAATAGCTAAAGGAACAGTCTGCCTTTTTATGATGTTAGCTGCTAACCACAAAGCAAAAGTACTTGATGTAAAATATTCACCACATAAATGCTTGAAATAAGCTATTGGCTGATTAATTGCCTTATTAAATTCTGATATTTTATTATCAGTAACAACATCACCAGAGTTTCCACTCAATACCAGACTTATCTGATCTTTCTTTAATCCTATTTCCAATAAAAAAAAATTTACAATATTTTCTAATTCACTCGAATCAGTAATTCCCTGAATACATTTTACCCCTTTTATTTTTGCATAAGTTGATGGAGTAATATTCGCACTAATATTAAAAAAACCAGCACCTTCACCTACAAGATATCCTTTTGTAGTGCTATTCCAAATAGGTTGCAGCTCTTCTAATTTCTTTATGTGTCCGCCTCTATAAAACAATTCAAACATTGATGGTGTTATCTCATCTACAGCACCAACCAAAACTGTTGACGCCTCCTCTTCCTTTAACAACATCATTGCATCAAGCAAAGCGTATTCAAAGGAAAGATTTTGATGAACATAAGTGAAGTTATATCCGTGACATTTTATTTGTAATGCAATTTGGCCTGCAACCGTATTGTGAGTTGATTGAATAAAAGAAGTTGGGGTTAAAAATCGTTCATCATTATCCAAAAGTGTACGCAAGAATTTATCAGTGTCTTCGCAGCAACCCATTCCGGTTCCTGTAACAATTGCATCAACTTTTTCTATTCCGGCAGATTTCAAACTCATCATTCCGGTACTAACGCCCATTTTCACAATGTGGGACATTCTTCTTATCAAATTAGCCGGAATATGATCCTTGTAATTGGGTTCAGTTGCAGTAAGTTGGTTGCTTAATGGAACAGAACCGATGTCTTCAAAAAAATAATTCTCATCAATAGTATTGTGATGAGAAATACAAGCCATTCCGTTTATATATATTTCCATATTAATTCTTTGCAAAAATTAAAGATGAACAATTACCTCCAAAACCAAATGAATTAGACATTACATAATCCAGTGAAACATTTTTCTCTAATGTATCAACAGGTGTAATTGTCAGATCCTTCATTTGTTCTTTTCTATTTAAGCAAGGAAAGATCATGCGGTTTTGTATAGCCAAAACAGATATTACAGCTTCTACCGCAGCAGCAGCAGCAAGCGTATGTCCGGTAAATGCTTTTGTAGAACTAAATTTTGGAACATGATTACCAAAAATTGTCTGCATCGCAATTCCTTCTGATGCATCATTATTAGGGGTTCCAGTACCGTGTGCATTAATATAATCAATTTTATCCGGAGTAATCCCTGCCACTTTAAATGCTTTTTGCATAGCAAGTAAAGCGCCATATCCTTCAGCAGAAGATGCTGTTTGATGAAATGCATCATTCGCATTTCCATAACCGATTAATTGAGCAAGGATATTCTTGTTTTTTTCTTTCACACATTTTTCAGATTCCAAAACTAAAAATGCTGCACCTTCGCCTAAATTCAATCCTTTTCGGTTTTCATCAAAAGGTCTACTCCATTCGCTATCCAGAATCATTAATGTGTTAAAGCCATTTAAAGTAAATTTTGATAAAGGGTCAACTCCACCGACAATAACCCTATCGAGGATATTATTTTTAATTAATCGAGCTCCCAACATCATTGCATTAGCAGCCGATGAGCAAGCCGTACTAATTGAAGTAACATAATCACTTATTCCAAAAAGCCCAGCAATATCATTGGTACTTACCCCATTTAAATGGTAATCAATAAAATTTTGATTATTCTTACCTTCAAAAAAACCTTTATAAAGCAACTCTGTATGGCACATTCCTGCAACTGTTGTTGAGGATATGAAACCCGTCCGTGCTTCTTTCATATCTGTAATAGAAGCCATTTTTAATGCTTCTTTAACAGCAAGATAACCTAGAAGTGTGGTGCGGTTATAATTTCCAATTCCAGCACGTTCAATTAATTCCGTATTGCTAAGTTTAACTTCACCAACAACAAAATTATCCTTATGAGAAGTTTCCAGATACCTGATCTTTTCTATACCAGATTTATTATTGGATAATGAATACAGTGTTTCCTCAACCGAATTACCGATTGCCGACATGATACCCATTCCGGTTACAAATACTTTATTAGCCATTAGCGATTATTACAAACGGTATTTTAATAAAAATTATTTTTGGTTTGCTTTGATATAATCAGCCATTGTTTGAATGGAAGTAAAAATTGCCTTTGCATCTTTTGGATCCTGAATTTTAATTCCGTAATTTTTCTCCAATAACACGATAAGCTCCAAAGCATCAATAGAATCAAGGCCAAGTCCTTCACCAAAAAGAGGTGCATTAGCATCAATATCTTCTTTTTTAAGATCTTCTAAATTTAATTGTTCAATAATTTCGCCTTTTAATTTGTCAATTAGTGCATCCATGTTTTTTGTTTTTTTAGCCTCTGTATTTTTTCAGAAGCCTGATTTTATTGGTTAATAAATAATTTAGTTAATTGCTCTGATGTATTTTCTATACTCAATATTCCTGGTTTTTTTTCAACCGTATATAAAAATGATTCAAATTTGTCTTCATAAAAATCTACCCAACCTGTAATGCAACATTGCGCTCTGTCACTGTTTAAAAGTGAGTTAATGTAAGAACTCATAAAGTTGGCATCAAATTTATCGAAAACAAAAAATGTGTTTTCACCCTTTATACCATTTCTTATTGCTATTTCGCCAAGCAAAATATTAG
>CAIXIP010000088.1 GCA_903919535.1 uncultured Bacteroidota bacterium
AATGATATTGGAACAATTGCTTATGAAGTATTGACCAATGTTTCGAGAAGAGTGAAGAGGGTTTATTATCAGGAGTAAGATATATGTTATTAATATTTGACAATCATTTAGATGTTTGAGTATGAAGAAACTGTTTTCAATCTTCTTTTTTTTGTTATCAACTATTAGTTTTGCACATCAAATCGACAGCGTAAAAACGTTAAAATGGAAAATTGGTTTTGTATTATCCCCCAATTATACATACCGCATTGTTAATACTGTATCTCCATTACCAAGTTGGTTGAAAAATGATGATGAACATTATACTACTGACGATCAAGTTTCAAAATACGGATTTCACATAGGGGTAATATTTGCTTATCAAATTGCTAATTGGTGCACTTTACAAACAGGTTTATTACTTGATAAAAAGGGGTATAACACAAACACACTTTACTTTTATCCTCACTTTGGTTCAAGAGTACCCTATCACAATTCTTATAATTATACATATATAGGGGTTCCCATGTTTATAAATATTGGAATACCACTCAATAAAAAACTTTCAATTAGTGCGTGTTTGGGTGCAAGTGCAAGTCCGATTGAGCGAAGTAAAATTATATCTAGTATTAATCAAAATATAAATACTGACCTGTCGTTTTCTCACAATAAAGACGAATTAACAATAATGATAATTGGGAAATTAGGGATGATATACAAAATTAATAACAACAAAATTATTACAATATTCCCAGTCTGCAGCTATGATACAAATTCGGATCAAAGTGGAGATTCTGATGATTCCAAGTATAAAAGAATTCATTTATACTCTTTAGGGATTGAGGTTGGGATGAATTTCACAATAAATAAAAAAAACAAAAAGTAATTGCTACGTAAAAATATAATGCCAATATGGTCGCTTTTTGCATCGTTCCCCCAAGGCGTTTATAACGCCAAACTACTTCCTTACAGGTTTCTTATTTCTTGAAAACGGTTTCTTGCCTTTCAAAAACGGTTTTTTCATTTTTACTTCAGGTGAATAAGCTGGTCCAACACCAATACTTTCAGGCAACGTTATTTTTTTTACTTCTGAGCCAAGCATGGTTTCAATCTGTAAAAATTTCTGCTGATCGTATTCATTAATAAATGTTAATGCAACGCCAGTGGAAGCTGCACGTGCTGTACGGCCAATGCGGTGAATATAATCTTCGGCATCACCCGGTACATCATAATTGATAACCAAGCCAATGTCTTCAATATCAATACCACGCGAAAGAATATCGGTGGCAACTAAAATTTGTAGTTTTTTGCTTCTGAAATTTCTTAATACTTCTTCACGTTCAGGTTGTTCCAAATCCGAATGAATCGCTTTCGCCTTTAATCCAGCTTTTTGCAGATCACGTTCCAGTTCTTTTACCTTGAGTTTTGTAGAAACAAAAATAATTACGCTACTTAGGTCTTTGCCTTCGAGCAACGACTTTATTAAATTGTTTTTTTGTGTATCATAAACTAAATATGCTCCCTGAATAACACCTGCAGCAGGTTTCGAAACTGCAATACTTATCTGTTCCGGATTTACCAATAATTTTGTTGCCAGTGTTCTGATCTTTGGTGGCATGGTTGCCGAAAACATTAGTGTTTGTCGTTGTTTAGGAAGATAGGTTGTAATCTTTAAAATATCATCCACAAACCCCATATCTAACATTCGGTCAGCTTCATCTAAAATTAATGTTTGTAAACTATCTAACTTCACATAACCCATATTTAAATGAGCCATCAATCTGCCTGGTGTTGCAATAATAATGTTTGCACCTTGTGTTAATGCACGTTTTTCTATTTCAAAAACACTTCCATCGCTACCGCCATAAATGGCCAATGAGCTAACTGAAGTAAAATAGGAAAACCCTTGTAAGGCTTGGTCTATCTGCAATGCAAGTTCCCGTGTAGGAACAATTATTAAAGTATTTACTGTGGTAGTTGGATCTTTCGCCAACTTATTTAAAATCGGCAATAAGAATGCAGCCGTTTTTCCGGTACCTGTTTGCGCACAACCAATTAGATCTTTATTGTTTTGGATGATTGGTATTGCTTGTTCCTGAATAGGAGTTGGGTTTTCAAACCCCATTGAATCGAGGCCTTCTTGTAAGCTGCCTTCAAAATTAAAATCGATGAACTTCAAATGTCTTTCTGTTTTTATTTACGTAAAGATACGTACTATTTTTTTTATGTTTTTTTGTACTGTATTTCAACTCTTATTATTTATTATTTTTGTAAAAGAAAAAATTCGTTTTATGTTCAAATTAATTTTCAGATTGCAAGGTTGGAAAATAACGCACTACCTACCTGAAGAAATTAAAAGATGTGTTATTGTTGTAGCACCGCATACAAGCAATTGGGATTTTCCTATAGGAATGGGAGCTATTAGATTTATGAAATTGAATCAACGGTTTGCGATAAAAAAAGAATGGTTAAGCTTTCCTTTTAAACGAATTTTTTTGTCATTGGGTGCGCTTCCAATTGATAGAAGCAAAAACACATTAGGAGAAAAAAAGAGTTCTGTTGATGCTATGGTTGATTTATTTGCGAAGCATGACGAGTTACGTTTAGTGATTACACCTGAAGGAACACGCTCTCGTGTTGAAAAATGGAAGACCGGATTTTATTATGTTGCGTTAAAAGCGAATGTGCCGCTTGCTTTAGCCTTTATGGATCACGAAAAGCGCGAATGCGGTATTGCAAAAGTAATTTATCCGAGTGGCGACTTTAAAGCTGATATGAAGCTGATCATGGATTTTTACAAAAAATTTAAAGGGAAAATTCCTGAAAATTTTTCGGTGGATGTTGAATTAAGTAAATAATTTCAATTCCTTCACGTAATCGCGCTTCATCAGTTTATCGATTAATAGTATTACCTCATCCAAATTAATTAATTTATATCATTTTCTTGAATATCTTTATAGGAATGAAAAGTGTTTTTTATGCAATTATTGCATGTCTTCTTTTGACTAATACTTCTGCGGCACAGCAGATTCCTGCTCAGGAAGAAAACATACCATTTCTGGTAACCTTTGGAAGGGATGGCGATAAATCTTGGGGTGATGATGATTTTTCTCAAACATTTTTTTTTGTGATCCCAAAATTTCAGGTTCAGCCAATTTATATTCGTGTTTTTGATCCGGAAACGAGTGGCACAAATGATGAAAAAAAAGGTGAATATAATACGAAAACAAAGTTTGCAGTTTATGGTGGAAAAAGCTGCTTTACAGCTATAGATGCTCGAGGAAATGATCCAATCGGAAGTTATAAAAGCGGAAATTTATTAGCCTCAAAAAATTTTGGCACTGAAACCATTTACGATAATGAATGGTATACTTTTGGCCCATTTAATCCATCTGAAGGCGAATTTGTTGAGGAATATGGCGGATATATTTTTAAAGTTATTGCTGAAGGTGTTTTAGGAGATGACGGGAATCTGTATCGCTATTTTTTAAGTTCATCCTCTGTCGAAAACAAAGTAGTAGAAGGTGGCAATGGTTTTACGTATGAATATACATTTCGGTTAACCGACAATCAAAATACGGTGGCTCATCTTTATCCTTATGTGGATGAAAATGTTGTTTCTGTTAAGGTTTCGAATTTTGATTTTGATAATGACGGTAAGATAAATATTGTTTCCGTTGCGAAAAATAATGAATTCAGTGCACCATCCGGAGATAATGCGTGGGCTACTTCAGAGCACAAGATCGTTGAAAAAGAAAAACAAACAACTTTGGATATTCAATTTATTAAGAACAAGCAAGAGTTAATGAAAAGCAATAATGTGACATTATTTGTTACTAACCAATATGGTGGTTTGCTCCCTTTATATACCGTACCAATAGGCGGAACATCCAATCGGAATTATAAAATTAATTTTAAAGAAAAAAAGAAAACTATTCCTTATTAGTTCACTGATTCAATGGAATGAATTAACAGTTAATCAAAACGCATGTTCGTGAAAGCAAGTATAAAAGTTTTTTTCTGTGTTTATCTTACTTTTCTTTTGTCATTTCCTTCTTTTTCGCAAGCCTATAAATTCAGGAATTATGGTGTAGACAATGGAATTTTACAGCCATATATTTATACAATCAATCAGGACAAGAACGGGTATTTGTTTGTTGGGACAGGTGAAGGACTTTGTAAATATGATGGAATAAAATTTAAATCATTCTATGCAAAAGACGGTCTTGCAGAAAGTTTTGTAACCACGAGTTTTAAAGATAAAGCACGCAATATTTGGTTGGGCCATAATGAGGGAAGTGTCACTTTTTTTGATGGAAAGAATTTTAAATCTATTAACACAAGTAGTTTTGCGAAAAGTCCTATAACATGCATCATAGAAGATACAAAAGGCTTTATCTGGTGTTCAACTCAGAATGATGGGGTTTTCAGAGTAAGCCAGGATTTTCAGGTTGAAGTATTTAAATTAGAATTTAATCAGGAAAATATTTTCACCATTAGCTTCACAAAAAATGATCAGTTACTTGTTGGTACAGATGAAGGCTTGGTGTTATATGGTCTAATTAGCAACAATCGAACTCCAAAATATTTAAGTGTCATTGATGGAATTCCTATCACGAAAATCAATTGCATCCACAAAAAAAACAATTCCGGAAGTTATTGGATAGCCACAGAAAACGAAGGCTTGTTTTTATTAACACCTAGTAAAGATCCTTCCGAATTCTATAAAGCAGATGCTATTGGAAAAAATATTGGGATAGATTTTACAAATATTCAGGATGTTTATGAAGATGCTCATTCGAACCTTTGGTTAGCAACATTTGGAAATGGAGTAATTAAATTAGTGCTTTCAGAAAATAGCCTTCAATACGATGAGTTTTTGCATTTCACAGAAGACAATGGCTTAGGAAGTAAATACACAAAAACGATTTATGCTGATCATGAAGGGAATATATGGATTGGAACATACGGAAATGGATTGGTGCAGCTTATTGATAATTGTTTCACTTTTTATGCTCACTCTTTAGGTGAGGTAAGTAATAACGTTACTGCTGTTTTGATCGACAAAAAGCTTAAATGGTTTGGAATTGAAACCGGATTAATAAAGATTGATGTGTTATCTAAGGAAAAATATTTTGTGTATTCACAAAAAAATGGTTTTGTGAACGATAAAATTACCGCCTTGTATCAATTGGATACCAATAATTTAATTATTGGCACAGATAAAAACGGAGTATATCAATTAAATATTCGAGCTAATAAATTCAAAAAAATTGAACTTAACCTTGATTTGCTTTCTAATTCAATAAATTCAATAACAGGTTTTGAAAAAACAATTTGGATTGCAACAAAAAATGGCGTTTTTAAAATCGAGGCGGATAAAAATATAAAAACTCATTATACTACAGAAAATGGATTGTCGCATAATAATATTAATCAGGTTTATCTCGACCATGATAACACTTTATGGATAGCAACCCATAGCAATTTTCTTTCTTCAATTAATAAAAATGGGGATGTAAAAAACGAAAAAATTTATTTTGGAAACGACCTAATAAATATTACCAGTGTGATTGAAGATCGTAATGGAAATATGTGGGCTGCTACTTTTGGGAATGGTGTTTTTGAAGTTACAAAAAATGGAATTATTAGGTTTTCTTCCGAGAGTGGTCTTATTTCTAACTACTGTTACGGTATGATCGATGATGGTTCAAATAATATTTGGGTGGGACATAGAAACGGGTTGAGTTGTATCAAGACAGAAAAGTATTTTATTACTCAGTTTGGTAAACTAGAAGGTATAACCGGAGATTGTAATTTTAATGCCACTTTCAAAGATTATTTGGGAAACACATGGTTTGGAACTTCAAGTGGTGCCGTAAAATTTGACCCCCATAAAGATAAAAAGAACATTATTCCTCCTATTGTAAATGTCACTTCCCTAAAAGTAAATGATAAGGAGGTTGATTTCACATCCGATATTTCATTGCCTTACGATAATTACAGACTTAGAGTTGATTTCATTGGTATTAGCTTTAAATCTAATTCGCAGGTTACATATCAATATAAATTGGAAGGCTATGATATGTCCTGGTCTGACAAAACAAATAATGCATTTGCTCAATATGGAAAATTAACAGATGGCGATTATAAATTTTTGATCACTGCATATAATAGTGATGGCGTTTCTTCTGTTACACCTTTTTCTATTAAAATTTCAATCGCATCTCCTATCTGGAAACGTTGGTGGTTCATAGTTTTGGTTGTAATTGCTGTTGGCTATGGGTTCTATATTTTTATAAAAATTCGGGAGCGTAATCATCGATTGTTTCAGGTTAAACTGCAGAAAGCGTTAAATGAAAAGACGCGCGAAGTAATTATTCAAAAAGAAGAAATTGAAAAAAAGAATAAGGATATTACCGATAGTATTCGTTATGCGAAACGGATACAAGATGCATTGTTGCCACATACAGAAAAATTAAAAAGAATTATCCCTGAATCATTTATCTTTTTTCAGCCACGTGATATTGTAAGTGGCGATTTTTATTGGTTTGAAGTATATGGAAACAAACTAATTCTTGCTTGTGCAGATGCCACTGGTCATGGTGTTCCTGGCGCATTTATGAGTATGATCGGCAGTACACTTTTAAAGGATATCACTTCGCGCGAAGATGTTGTTACACCAGCTGATGCATTGGAAATACTTGATGAAGAGATCAAACTATTATTAAATCAAAATAATGTTGATCAGGAGCAAACGTATGATAGTATTGATGTTATAATTTGTGAAATTGATCTTGAAACCTATTTTGTGCGATTGTGTTCCACAAAGCGTTCGGTATATATTTCTTCGGATAATCAATTGATTACTGCAAGAAAGGAAGTCAGCGATTTTCAGGGATATGAAATGCGTGAAATGCAACTAAAGAAAGGTGATACAATCTATATGTTTACTGATGGATATCCTGATCAATTTGGTGGCGAAAAAGGCAAGAAAATGAAAATATCAAATATCAAATTGTTGCTTCAGGAAATTCAATCATTACCAATTGAAAAACAATCAATGATTATTGATCGCTACTTCAATCGCTGGAAAGAAGGGCACGACCAAGTTGATGATGTTTTGTTTATAGGTCTACAATTGTAATTAAATCTCTGTTGATTTTTTAATCGCTTGCTCAATATCAGCAACAATATCAATTATATTCTCCAGTCCTACTGAAATACGCACTAATCCTGGAGTTATGCCTACCGCGATACGTTCTTCTTCAGTAAGTTTTGAATGCGTTGTTGATGCAGGATGAGTTACAATTGTTCTTGTATCTCCTAAATTTGCTGTTAACGAACACATTTGTAAGGCATCTAAAAATTTGCGTCCTTGATTAATGCCTCCTTTTATTTCAAATGAAACAATTCCCCCGCCCATACTCATTTGCTTTTTAGCGATTTCAAATTGTGGATGCGACAATAAAAAAGGATAACGTACTTGTAAAATTTCAGGATGATTTTCTAAAAGTCCTGCTAATTTAAGCGCGCTCTGTGAATGGCGTTCCATTCGTATTGCTAGTGTTTCAAGACTTTTCGAAAGCACCCATGCATTGAATGGCGAAATCGAAGGACCTGTACTTCTGCAAAATGTTTGAATTTCTTTGATCAATTCTTTTTTACCTAATACAACTCCTCCTAACACTCGGCCTTGTCCGTCAATATACTTAGTTGCTGAATGTGTTACTAGGTGTGCGCCAAATTCAATAGGACGTTGAATGAAAGGTGTTGCAAAACAATTATCTACATTTAAAATGATGTTATGTTTGTTTGCTAAAGTCCCCAGCCAATCCAGATCAATTATATCTAAGCCGGGATTGGAAGGTGTTTCCACAAAAATCATTTTCGTGTTTTTTTGGATCAATGCTTCCCATGTTTCAGGTTTGTTGATGTCAGCATATGTATGTTCAATGCCCCATTTAGGTAAAAATTTGCTAAGAACAGTATGTGTAGAACCAAAAATAGAACTGGCTGCTAAAATATGATCACCACTTTTAAGCAATGCCATAAAACTTGCAAATATTGCTGACATGCCTGATGCGGTAGCAAATGCAGCTTCTGCACCTTCGAGCAAACACATTTTGTTTTCAAACTCTGTAGCATTTGGATTTGTGAACCGGCTGTAAACATTGCCTTCTATTTCGTCAGCAAAAGTTGAACGCATTTGTTCTGCATCATCAAATGTAAAACTGGATGTTAAGTAAAGAGGCGCTGAGTGTTCTCTGTTTTGAGATTTATCCATTTCAGAGCGTATAGCAATTGTTTCGAATTTTTTCATGAAATTAATTTTATGGGAACGCTGATTGTTATGATCGTGATTTGTTTAGATTTTATACAAATCTATTTTTTGTTTTATACAATATAAATCTAAAATAAAATTTTCATCATTCTTTTTCTTAATAATCATAATGATCTGCGTTCTATTCTATTTATTCACACTAACTTTATAACTAATATTCGCTCCTGCCAATTCTAATGTTTTAGAAACCGAGCAATATTTATCCATTGATAATTTTACAGCTCGTTCAGCCTTATCAATATCAATTTGTCCTTTTAATTTAAAATGAACAACAACCGTTTCCCATAATGATGGTTCTTTTCCTTGCTCACGTTCACCATCAATACTGATCTCAAAATCTTCGATTACTTGTTTTTGTTTTTTCAAGATCATCACAATATCAATTGCGCTGCAACCACCTAGTCCCATCAATAGCATTTGCATTGGCCGAACACCTTTGTTGTGACCACCAATGTTTTCGCCTCCATCCATAAAGGCGATATTGCCTGTTTCACTTTTCGCCTCAAAGTGAAAGGCGTCATCTAAACGTTTTAATTCTATTCGCATTTTTATTTTTTGAGTTTTTCAAAGATAATTAATGTGATTTATACAACATCATTTTATTTTTCTGTTTCTTTTCAAAAATATTTCGCTACTGTTTCTAAAAATTTACCTTTGCACCTCAAATTTAAAACTATGACAGATACAACAAAATTTGGTTTTGGTACCAAAGCAATACATGCAGGGCAAGAGCCTGATCCTACTACAGGAGCTATCATGACTCCCATTTATCAAACTTCTACTTATACACAAGCTAGTCCGGGCAACCATAAAGGATATGCTTATGCACGCGGAAAAAATCCAACACGTACAGCATTAGAAAAATGTTTAGCAGAATTAGAAGGCGCAAAATATGCGTTGTGTTTTTCAAGTGGAATGGGCGCTATTGATGCTGTTGCGAAATTATTACGTCCCGGTGATGAAGTAATTACAGGTGATGATTTATATGGTGGAACTTATCGTATGTTCACAAAGGTATTTGCAAACTTTGGTATAAAATTTCATTTCATTGATATGAAAGATGCAAACAACATCAAAAAATATATCAATGCAAATACAAAATTAGTTTGGCTGGAAACACCAACTAATCCTACAATGCAAATAATTGATATTGCTGCTTGTTCAAAAATTGCAAAAGAGCATAAGTTGATTTGTGCTGTTGATAATACATTCGCATCACCCTATTTGCAAAATCCATTAGCTTTAGGTGCTGATATTGTGATGCATTCGGCAACAAAATATTTAGGCGGACATAGCGATGTGATAATGGGTGCTTTGTGCGTAAGTGATGAAAATTTATACACGCAATTAGCATTTGTTCACAACAGTTGTGGCGCAACTCCTGGTCCGATGGATAGTTTTTTAGTGTTACGGGGAATAAAAACATTGCATATTCGTATGGAACGCCATTGCTTTAATGGTCGCAAAGTTGCTGAATTTTTAAAAACACATCCTAAAATTGACAAATTGTATTGGCCAGGCTTTACCGACCATCCCAACCATGATATCGCAAAAAAGCAAATGCGTGATTTTGGCGGAATGATTTCTTTCTCTTTAAAAGGTAATAAACAAGAAGATGCATTTAAGATTGCTTCAAGTATGCATGTGTTTTCATTAGCTGAATCATTAGGAGGTGTTGAATCGTTGATCAATCATCCTGCAACTATGACACACGCTTCTATTCCAAAAGAAGAACGTGATAAAGCCGGTGTAGTCGAATCATTGCTTCGTTTAAGTGTGGGAATTGAAAATATTGATGACCTGATAGCTGATTTGAAACAAGCATTAGCATAATCTTTAATAGGAATATTGCTCAACTACTAAGTTCGACTGATTTTTGCGAAAGCAAGAGGAATTAAACCTCTTGCTTTCTCTGTTTTTATTGATTAGCTTTATACTGCTAAAAAATAAAAAATTGAATTATTACTACATAACAGGCACAAGTAGAGGCATTGGTAAAGCGTTTGCGGAGCATTTGCTTGAAAATCCATCAAATTTTGTTTTTGGTATTAGCCGAAGCAAAACGATTGATCACCCCAATTACACACATTATCACCTCGACTTAACGGATGTAAATTCTATTAAAGATTTTAGATTCGACTTACACTCGAATCCGAAAAAAATTTATCTTATAAATAATGCTGGCGCTATTGGTTTTATTAAACCTATAGGAAAATTGGATGCTGATATCATTATTAAGAATTATACTCTCAACCTAATAGCGCCAAGTGTTTTAACAAATGCATTTATTGAATGTTATAATACCACTGATTGCGAAAAAGTAATTGTGAATATGAGTTCCGGTGCAGGAAAAAATCCAGTTGATGGTTGGGCAGTATATTGTTCATCAAAAGCAGGATTAGATATGTTCAGCAGAGTTGTGGATGCAGAACAAAAAATACGAGCAGAGCAACCACAGGAAAGTATTCATAAAGGATTTAAAATATTTTCTATTGCTCCAGGTGTTGTAAATACTGCTATGCAAAGTGAAATAAGAAGTGCTGAAAAAGATGATTTCAGCAGGCTGGAAGATTTTATTTCTTACAAAGTGAAAAATCAACTTTCAGAACCCAAAGTAATTTCTGATAAATATTTAAAATTACTTAACGATTTGAATAGCATAAAAGGTGTGCTTTCATCTATAAAAGACTACGATAAAATTTCATAAATAAAATATTTTCAAATCTCTCTAAAATAAACACAATGTTATTTAAAAAACAAAGATTAATTATTGCAGCTACATTTTTGTCCGCAATTTTCGTTGCAACTACTGCTGATGCACAAGATAAATATTTAAATTGTGGTACCTCACAAGTGGTTCAGAATGCTTTGGATGCAAATCCAAAACTAAAACAAGAATATCTTGCAGAACAAGCTCGTTTAGAACAAATAGATCAGCAAGCTTCAGCAAATGGATATAAAGAAAGCGATTCTAAAGGGTTGTTAACTCTCTATACAATTCCTGTAGTGTTCCATATCCTTCATGAGAACGGACCGGAAAATATTTCTGACGCACAAATTATTGATGAAGTACGTATTCTAAATGAAGATTATCGCAAGCTAAATATCGATATCTCAGCTGTAGTATCATCATTTACTTCGGTGGCTGCGGATTGCGAAATTCAGTTTCGCCTGGCACAAAAAGATCCAAATGGAAATTGTACAAATGGTATTGATAGGATTTATTCTTCATTAACAAATTCTGCTGATGATAATTCTAAATTAAATGGATGGCCTACAAATAAATATTTAAATGTTTGGGTGGTTAAAACAATTGGTACTGCCGGTGTTGCTGGTTATGCTTATTTACCTGGGACTGCTTTCCCGTCAGCTGCAGATGGAATTTTAATTTTATCCCAGTATATCGGAAGTGTTGGAACAGGTAACACTCAAACTTCACGAGCTTTAACTCATGAAATTGGACATTACTTAAATCTTCAGCATACATGGGGAAATACCAATAATCCAGGTGTTTCATGCGGAAATGATGGTGTTAATGATACTCCTGTTACTATGGGACACACCTCTTGCCTACTTACTGATGCTGTTTGTACCGCTGGAGTTGTTGAAAATGTACAAAATTTTATGGAGTACTCATATTGCTCAAAAATGTTTTCTGCCGGACAAAAAACCAGGATGCGTTCCGCATTAACAAGTGCTACAGGTTCGAGAAGTAGTTTGTGGACTGCAAGTAATTTAACTGCAACTGGAATTACCACTGCTGCTGTATTATGTTTAGCTGATTTTGAAAATAGCACCAACAATGATATTGTTTGTGCAGGAGATAGTGTGAAATTTACAGATATCTCTTGGAATGGAACTCCTACTGCTTGGAATTGGACATTCCCTGGTGGAACGCCCTCTTCTTCGACTGATTCAACACCTGTAATTCATTATAATACTCCAGGAATTTATAACGCTTCATTAACCGTTTCTAATACATCGGGCTCCGTAAGTGCCACCAAAAATTCTTACATAACTGTTAATAATTCAACAGCATTGTATAATGCAGCAATTTATTCTGAAGGATTTGAAGGTGCTGCGATACCTAATACAGACTGGGTTGTACGAAATCCTGATGTAGGTTCTAACGCATGGGCACAAACAACTACTGCTTCTTCTTTAGGGACAAAATCAGTACGTATCCTCAACACGTCAACATCTATAGGGCAGATTGATGAGTTAATTTCTCCTCCAATAAACATGACAGGTATTACCGGAAGCTCTCCTACATTAGATTTTAAGGTGGCATACGCACAAAAATCTACCACCTCAAATGATAAATTGCAGTTGTATGTTTCAACCGATTGTGGAAAAAATTGGCAATTAAGAAAAACTCTTACAGCAACAGCTGTCGGATTAAGTAGTATCACTACTGGAGGGGTTGTGACATCTTCTTTCGTTCCAAGTGCAAGTCAGTGGGCACAAAGAAGTTTAGTGTTAACTGCATATGCAAGTCAGCCTTCGCTTTTTGTAATGTTCCGCTTTACAAGCGATGGAGGAAATAATATTTATATCGATGATATTAATCTTAGTGGAACTTCATCTGCTGGAATGGATGAATTAGCAAATAGTATTTATTTTAATATTTATCCAAATCCTATTGAAGAAAATTCAATCGTAACTTTCAATTTAATTGAAAAACAAAAAGTAGAGATGAAAGTTTATGATGTGCTAGGACGTGAAGTTTCTTCTTTATTTAGTGGGGAGTTGAGTGCAGGGGAACACCAGTATGCTATATCTGAAAAATCTTCATTGCAATCGGGTATTTATTTTGTTCAACTTAATGTGGGCACACATTCATTCACAAAGAAGTTGGTTGTAAAATAAAATCAAAATATAATAACAAAAAAAATACCGCTGAGTTTTTCAGCGGTATTTTTTTTGGTTATTCAACTCTTATTGAATTATCTTCTTTCTTATCTCAGTTACTTTATCAGTGATAAGTTTTAGTTGTTCAGGACTTAATTTAACAGAAGTTTTTTCAGACTCTTTTTTTGTTGCATCAGTTGTAGTTGAAGCTACCGGAAGTCCATCGTAGATTTTTTTAAGTTCAAGAATATTGTTGTACATATCATTAACTCCGGTATTATCTTTATAGCTTCCTAATAGGTCCGTTAGATTATCTATCGATTCTTTTTGTCCGCCTATTTGAGATATTAAATTTTCATTTTTGGTGTCATTTGCAATTTGTGTTGCAATATATAGTCCTTCAATCCATCCTCCAGCTACTAATAAGGATGAAACCCCAGCTTGTCCGTTGTTTTTTAAATATGAATCGGAGGTCCAATACGAATCAGAAATTATTTTAAGTAATGAATCTCTGTGTTCCATATTTGCTTCAATACGTGAAGTCGTATTCTCGTCAAATGCACCACTGATCCCTAATCCTGTCGCCAAATTATTTGTGCATTTTAAATATAGCATTGATTCTTGCGTTTGGTCAAAAACGCTTGTAAAACTTAAGTCAGAGCTGTATATACCAAGATTTAATGCTTTAGCTGTTACAGTAGAATATTTCGAAACATTTTCAATTGGATTCAAATATTTTGGATTGTATTTTGCACCAGCTCCTTTTAATATTTCTGTTGCTTCAACTGGGCCAGGTATTGTATTAAATACATTTTGAGCTTTGTTGTCTTTTTCTGTAGTAGTTGTATTTGCTGTATTATCTGCAGAAATTTTTTCGCTGTCAGTACTGGATGAGCCACATGCAACAAGTGCAATTGAAACGGCAATACATAAGGCGTACTGGGATATTGCTTTAGGATTCATGGTGTCTGTTTTTAAAATTTATAGTCAAATATAATACATATTAAGTGTTCAAAACAAGTAAATTTAGTTCAATAGCTTTTTAGCATCAATTTCTGATTATTTATTTTAAAATAATTGGGAGAATTTTCGAAGAGCAGAAAAATAAAAAAATTATAAGTTGCAAGCAGTTTATCCAACCATGGTGTTCTTTTTTACACCTACCATTTTAACTGCAGTTTCGATAATGCTATTGGTGTCATAAGCGCATTCAACATAAAGTTCTGATTGTTCGCCATGCTCTATAAACCTATCGGGAATACCTAAACGTTTTACCTGTGCAGAATAATTATGGTCCGACATAAATTCAATTACTGCGCTGCCCATTCCACCCATAATACATCCATCTTCAACAGTAATTATTTTATTGTGCTTTGAAAACACTTCATGTAATAACTCTTCGTCAATTGGTTTAACAAAGCGCATATCGTAGTGAGCAGATTTAATTCCTTTTTCTTGTAACTGTTTGGTTGCTTCAACAGCATTATTGCCTATTGGTCCAATAGTTAAAATGGCAATGTCATCACCAGTTTGAATTCTTCTTCCTTTACCAATCGTAATTTTCTGGAATGGCTTTTTCCAATCCGTCATTACTCCATTTCCGCGAGGGTAACGAATGGAAAAAGGAGCGTTGGTTTCGGGTAGTTGAGCTGTATACATAAGGTTACGCAACTCTTCTTCATTCATTGGAGCCGAAACAATCATATTTGGTATGCAACGGAAGAAAGCAAGGTCAAATGCCCCATGATGAGTTGGCCCATCAGCTCCAGCAATTCCGCCTCTGTCTAAACAAAAAACAACATGTAAATTTTGTAAAGCAACATCATGTATCACCTGGTCGTAGGCGCGTTGCATAAATGATGAATAAATATTACAGAAAGGAATTAATCCTTGCGAAGCCAGTCCGGCAGAAAATGTGACTGCATGTTGTTCTGCAATGCCAACATCAAATGTTCGGTCAGGCATAGCTTTCATCATTATATTTAACGAAGAGCCGCTCAACATTGCAGGAGTAACTCCCATTATTTTCGAATTCTTTTCAGCTAATTCTACGATTGTATAACCAAATACATCTTGAAATTTTGGTGGCTGAGGGCCTTCCTTAACTATTTTTATTATTTCTCCGGTATCCTTATTAAATAAGCCGGGAGCATGCCAGGTGGTTTGGTTTCCTTGTTCCGAAAATTTATACCCTTTTCCTTTTTGTGTTAGAATATGTAGAATTTTTGGTCCTGGGATATCTTTCAGATCTTGTAACACCTTTGTTAATCGGTCAACATCATGTCCATCAACTGGTCCGAAATAGCGAAATTTTAGGGACTCAAACATGTTACTTTGTTTCAGCAAGGATGATTTTATTCCTCCTTCAATTTTTGAAACGATATCCTGAGCATTTGGTCCGAACTTACTTATTTTTCCGAGCAAATTCCAAACCTCATCCTTCACTCTGTTGTAGGTGTGAGAAGTGGTGATATCTGTTAAATATTCTCTGAGCGCACCCACATTCGGGTCGATGCTCATACAATTGTCGTTAAGTATTACTAATAAATTCGAATTGGTAATTCCTCCATGATTCAGCGCCTCAAATGCTTGTCCGGCAGTCATAGAGCCATCACCAATCACAGCAATATGCTGACGCTCTTTTTCGCCTTTATAAGCCGAAGCCACAGCCATTCCTAATGCGGCACCAATTGATGTTGATGAATGACCTACTCCAAATGAATCATATTCACTTTCCGAACGTTTTGGAAAACCGCTGATGCCCTTGTAAATACGATTGGTATGAAAATTTTTTCTGCGACCGGTTAATATTTTATGGCCATAAGCCTGATGTCCTACATCCCAAACTAATTGGTCGTAGGGTGTATTAAAAACATAATGTAATGCTACAGTTAACTCCACAACGCCAAGGCTAGCACCAAAATGGCCGCCTTTTTTGGACACAACTTCAATAATAAACTGACGAAGTTCATCGCTTATTTGTGGAAGATCTTCTAATTTAAATTTTCTTAGATCGCTCGGATATTCAATTTGTTCGAGCAATTTCCCAGTCTTAAATTCCATCAATTCTTGGAGTAATTAAATGCATAACAAAGATAAAACAATTTTTAATATGAATTTTTCAAAAGCAAGAACGCTTAGGGTTGGGATTTGTTTTAAATTTTCTATATTTTTTCTGTTTAAAATTGTTAAAAAGCGAAGGGCAACCAAATTTGGCTGCCCTTCGCTTTTTATTTGTAAGTCATTGATTATCCAAACGCATTAAATCCGGTTACATCCATACCTGTAATCAATAAATGGATATCATGTGTTCCTTCATAAGTAATTACTGATTCAAGATTCATCATGTGGCGCATAATTGGGAATTCACCCGTAATACCCATTCCGCCATGTATCTGACGTGCCTCACGAGCAATTTGCAATGCCATGTTCACATTGTTACGTTTGCTCATTGAAATTTGTGCTGGTGTAGCACGGTTTTCGTTTTTCAATACACCTAATCTCCATGTCAATAATTGTGCTTTAGTAATTTCGGTAATCATTTCAGCCAATTTCTTTTGAGTTAACTGGAATGCACCAATTGGTTTGCCGAATTGAATACGTTCTTTTGAATAACGTAAAGCTGAATCATAACAATCCATTGCAGCACCAATTGCACCCCATGCAATACCAAAACGAGCTGAATTCAAGCAACTCAATGGTCCTTTTAATCCTTTTACATTAGGGAAAATATTTTCTTTGGGAACTTTAACATTTGAGAAAACTAATTCGCCTGTTGCGCTGGCACGTAAACTCCATTTACCATGAGTTTCAGGAGTTGTAAAGCCTTCCATTCCACGTTCAATAACCATTCCGCGAATATCACCTGCTTCATCTTTTGCCCAAACTACTGCAATATCAGCAAATGGCGAATTTGAGATCCACATTTTTGCACCATTCAATAAATAATGATCGCCTTTATCTTTAATATTGGTAATCATTCCGGAAGGGTTTGAACCATAATCAGGCTCTGTTAAACCAAAGCAACCCATCATTTCACCGGCAGCAAGTTTTGGAAGGTATTTACGTTTTTGTTCTTCTGACCCAAACGAATAGATTGGATACATTACCAACGAACTTTGTACAGATGCAGTTGATCGCAAACCACTATCGCCACGCTCTAATTCCTGCATAATGATTCCATAGGAAATTTGATCCAAGCCCGGACCACCATATTCAGCAGGAATATAAGGACCAAAAGCGCCAATATCAGCTAAGCCTTTTATCCATTGTTTAGGAAATGTTGCATTTTGACAAGCTTCTTCCACAATTGGAGTAACTTCTTTTTTAACCCAAGCACGGGCTGTTTCACGTATTAATTTATGTTCGTCAGTTAATAACTCGTCCATCAAGTAATAATCGTGAGCTTCAAATCTATCGGTTGCCATAGTAATAGTTTTTAGAAATTTTGAGCAACAAAAGTAAGTATTTTAATAACATAAATTATGACATAAAACAGTATCGATATTTTACTGAAATTCAGAAAAAATAATATGGAAATTCATTTTTGATGAATAGAAATAAAAATTCAAATGCAACTAAATTAGTAATCGAGCGTTTCAATTAATAAATTGTTGATAAAGTATGTTAAAAAGTTTGTCATCATTAATGATGTAGACTATATTTAGAAAACTATTTTTATAAAATTATAAAATCATATTTTGAAACTGATAAACTCATCAACTAAATTTTTACAAAAAGCATTATTTCTCATGCTTCAGGGGCTTTGCGTTTATGCCTCTGCGCAAACCGATGTCAGTAAAGTTTCAATAATCGAAAAATACGTAGTTGGATATGATGAAGTTTCAAAAATGAAATTCATTAATGATGCTCAATTGTATTCAGAGGGTTGGCAAAATCTTCCTCAAGCAAAATTCTGGCAACAGGTTATGAATCTTCGTCCAGATTCTGCAATCGTAAGCATAGCAGCAAATCGAACAGTTTTAGATAAGATCTCAGTAAAAGATTGGAATAAATTAAGTGATATTCAACATAATTTATATCGTGATAGTATTCGCAAAACAAATAACATTGCGGATAGCATTAATGTTCTAATTACTGCAGGGAAAAAGGATTTTTATGAATTTAAAAAGGTAATGCCAACAATCAGTCGTTCGATTGAAGTATTTAAAAAGAATGGAGTTGATCCTTGGTATGCTCAAGCGATATTGTTGATTGAAAGTCCGGGTAAAATGAATACCAAATCAGGAGTTGGTGCAAATGGTCCGTTTCAGTTGATGAAAGCAGTTGCACGTAATCAAGGCTTGATAGTAAACAAAACAATTGATGAACGCACTGATATTGAAAAATCAGCATTGGGTGCTTCTCGATTATTAAGTAGAATTTGCATTCCGTATACCAAAGCAATGTTGGATAGCGCACACGTTTCTTACAATGAAACAGATTTATGGTTTAGATTGTTGGTGTTACATTCCTATCATGCAGGTGCTGGAAATGTTGCGGGTATTATACGAAAAATAAATCCGTGTGAAGGAGGAATGTCACTGATACAAACAGTTTGGCAAACTACATATGGAGGATTTAAAAATGCGTCACAAAATTATTCTCAATTGGCGCTGGCTGCATTTTGCAACTTTGATAAAATTGTGATGCAAGCAAATGATTCGGTTTATCTGATTGATGGCGATCGTATGTTAAATGCCTATGTTTCCTGTAAATGTGCTCCTTATGATGAGTGCAGTTATTTAGGAAATTGTATTGATAAATATGAAAACGATTTATTGGAAGGCACGATACCATTCGATTATTTTATTTCGAAAGTGAAGGAAGTTGAAATCGAATTAAGCGGATTAACACCTTATAAGTTTCCTAATGGTGACGAGAGGTTCAATGATATTGGATTTCAACTTTTAAAAGCCAGAAAAACAGAGGATGCGTACAAACTTTTTAAACACAATGAAGAAGAGTATCCTGATTCATGGAGCGTTTACCATGGTTTAGGAGAAACATATCGTTTAATGGGGCAAAAAGATTTGGCAATAGCAAACTATCGGAAATCTTTAAAACTTAATCCGAATAACGAAGAAAGCCAACGTGCCATTGCCAAACTAACCGGCAAATAAATTCCTCAAATTCAACGCATTTAATTCGTAAATTAGCATTCCTTTTTTGGAAGGGAATTGTTAATGCCGTCTTCCAAAGTCATATAAAATTAAATTAGTGATTCACAAAGTAGACATAGATAAAATATTTGAAGCAGCTCGTGTTGAAGAGGTGGTGGCAGATTATGTTACGCTTAAAAAACGTGGAGTTAATCTTATCGGGCTATGTCCATTCCATGACGAGAAAACACCCTCCTTTTATGTGTCTCCAGCTAAAGGGATATACAAATGCTTTGGTTGCGGAAAAGGTGGCCACGCCATTAATTTTTTGATGGATAAAGAGCAATTATCGTATCCCGATGCATTGCGTTCTTTGGCAAAAAAATATAATATTCAAATAACAGAAGAAGAGCAAACGCCCGAACAGCAGCAAACACAGAATGACAGGGAAAGTTTATTGGTAGTTTCTTCATATGCACAAAAACATTTTTCAGAAAATTTATACAATACCGATGAAGGCAAATCGGTAGGATTAGGATATTTCAAAGAGCGCGGTTTCAGAGAGGATATCATTCAAAAATTCCAATTAGGTTATAGCATAAACCATCGTACTACGTTTTCAGATATAGCTGTCGCAACAGGATATAAGATGGAATATCTTGTAAAATCAGGACTTACAATTGAATACAAAAACGAACAGCAAGCTGGAAAAGAAGGTCAAGAAGAGGTTGAAATTGCTGAAACGAAATCAGAAAATAAATATTTAGATCGGTTTTGGGGACGTGTAATGTTTCCGATACATAATGTTACCGGACGTGTAATTGCCTTTGGTGGAAGAACATTACGGACCGACACAAAAAAGATTGCAAAATACATTAACTCTCCGGAAACGGAAATTTATCACAAGAGTGATGTATTGTATGGAATTTATTTTGCAAAAAAAGAAATTATCAATCAGGATAATTGTTTTTTAGTAGAGGGTTATACCGATGTAATATCAATGCATCAGGCAGGAATAGAAAATGTTGTTGCAAGTAGTGGAACATCACTTACTCATGGTCAGATAAAATTGATCAGACGTTTTACAAATAACATTACTATTTTATATGATGGCGATAATGCTGGTATCAAAGCTAGTTTTAGAGGGATTGACCTGATCCTGGAAGAAGGGCTGAATGTTAAAGTTTTACTTTTTCCTGATGGCGAAGATCCCGATTCATATTCGAAACGAGTAAGTAGTGAAGAGTTAAAATCTTTTATTAAAAATAATTCTAAAGATTTTATTTCGTTCAAAACAAATTTATTGATGGGTGATGTTCAAAATGATCCTATCAAAAAAGCCGGATTGATAAAAGAAATTGTTGAGAGTATTGCATTGATTCCTGAAGCGATTTACCGTTCGGTATATGTGAAGGAATGCAGCCGGATTATGGATGTTGAAGAACAAATTTTATTGAATGAATTAAATAAAATTCGAAGCAAAAAATTCAACGAAAAAAGAAATCAAAATAGCTCTTCAAATCTACCCACAGAAGAATATAATTACACTGAAGTTGCACCTGTTGAAGAGAAAAAGGAAAATGCGATTGCAGATGCTGAACATCAAGAACGTGACATTATTCGTATTCTAATAAATTACGGAAATAAACAACTTTTTATCGATTCAGATGAAAAGGATGAAAGAGGTGTTTTTGTGCAGATAGAAGTTTCTGTTGCTCAACTTATTATTCATGAATTGCAACATGATAATATTGTGCTTGATAATTTATTATACAATAGTATTTATAATGAATTTGTTTTGCACTTAGAAAAAGATACAGTCCCTGATTTTAATTATTTTGTTAATCATGAAAATGTTGCTATTTGCGGCTTAACAATTGATCTGATTAGTAGTCCGTATATGCTTTCTGATTGGGAAAAGCATAGTATTTATATTACAAAGGAAGAAAATATTATAAAAAAATCATTAGAGAATGCAGTATATGCATTAAAAAGTCGCAGGCTGGAAATGATGATTCATGAAATTCAAAAACGCTTAAAAGAAAATCCTCCGGAAGAAGAATTAATGATATTGATGCAACAACAACATTCTTTACTTGAAGCAAAAAAAACATTCAATGCATTGTTAGGCAGAATAATTGTAAAATAAATTAATTATATTTTCACTCCTATTACTAACATATCATCCACTTGTTGGTAGCCTCTGCGCCATTCATCCATCGATTTTTCAAGAATGATTTTTTGCTGCTCTATTGAAACTCCGTTTAAACTCAACAGCATTGTTTTGAATTGATTAATTTTAAATTTCTTGCCTTCGGATCCACCAAATTGATCGGCATAACCATCAGAGAAAATATAAATAGTATCGTCTTTTTGTAATTGAATTACATGGTTAGTATAAAGTTGTTGTTGCTGGTTTTTCGTATAGCTGCCAATTGAAATAATATTTCCTTTTCTTTCAATTAATTCATTTCCTCGTACTATAAACAAAGGGTTATAAGCTCCGGCAAACTGCAACTCTAATGTTTTAAAATTGATAGTACATAAAGCAATATCCATTCCATCACGCAATTTGGTTTCATCGGATGTTTGTTTTAAAGTTTCGCTAACCCCTTTATTTAATTTATCAAGAAGTAATGATGGAGTAACTAATTTGCTTTCGCTTAATGCCTGATTTAAAATATTATGACCGACAATGCTCATGAATGCCCCCGGAACACCGTGTCCTGTACAATCAACAGCCGCTACAATTATTTCATCTCCTTTTTTATCTATGAAATAAAAATCTCCACTAACGATATCTTTAGGTTTTGAAAAAACGAAAGAGTTTGGCAATAGCCTGTTAATAATAGCATCTGGTGGTAATATAGCTTCTTGAATACGTTTTGCATAGCGAATACTATCAGTGATGTCTTTGTTCTTTTCACCTAATTCAGCATTCATTTTTGCAAGTTCTTGAGTTCGAGCTTCTACTTTATCTTCTAATTGTTTTTTGGCGAATGTCAATTTACGAGTACGCATTTTGTCAAAAACATAGATTCCGAAAAATGCAAGAGCTCCAACAAGAATATAAAATATTGCAGTTTGCCAAAAAGGTGGAGAAATGAAAAACTTGTATTCTGCAGGTTGAATATTACATGTTCCATCGCTGTTGCAAGCTCTTACCATAAAGGTGTAGGAGCCAGCCGGTAGATTGGTATATACAGCTTCGGTGGATCTTGTAAATGCAGGTAGCCAGTCTTTGTCGAATCCTTCGAGTTTGTATTGGTACTCAACTTTGTCGGGATTACTTAAACTAATTCCCAGAAAATTAAATGTTAAATGGTTTTCATTATAAGAGAATCTGGCATCATCAGGGAAAGGGATTTCTTTCATAAAAAGTTTTAATCCTGTTATGAAAGTTTGTGGCTCAACCGTATTTGGTTTATCTTCTTTTGGGCTATATCTAACGGCCCCCATGATACTTCCAAACCAAAGATTACCTTCTTTATCAATACAAACAGCATTCGGATTTGTTTCAACGCCCAAAAAACCTTCTGCTTTACCGTAGTGAATAAATTTTAAAGTTTGTTCATCAAACCTATCTACACCACGGCTGCTACCTATCCAAATATGGTTATTGTTATCTGCAATAATGGAATAAGGAGAGTCAGTTGTAAGACCTTCTTTAACAGTGAAGTTGGTAAATACTTTTCCATCATATTTGTATAACCCTCCACCATAAGCCCCAAACCAAAGGTTGTGTTGCTTGTCTTCATTGATGCATAAAATAAACCTGTGTCGCATTCCATCTGCATCATCATACGTTTTAAAGCTAGCACCATCGAACATTGAAAGACTTCCTCCTAGTGCACCAAACCATAAATTGCCTTTACTATCTTTAAAAATGCGGTATACATTATTCCCGCCAAGTCCATCAGCCATTGAGTAATTTCGGAACGTATTTGTAATCGGATTGAATTTTGAAGCTCCTTCTTTGGTTCCAAACCAAATGTTACCATTGTTATCATCACTGATCGCATAAACTACATTACCTGCTAATCCATCTGATTTATTATATGTTTCAAATTTCTTAGTTGATTGGTTAAATTTGCATACGCCTCCGAAACCAGTTCCAAACCAAAGGTTTCCGGCTTTGTCCTCGAAAGAGGATAGAACAACATTACTACTCAATCCATCTTTTGAAGTGTAGTTTTTTATGCTGTGATATTCTTTGTGATTTAATGTAGAATGACTGAATGAAATTTTCGAAATACCTTCATTAGTTCCAAGCCAAATGTTTCCATCACGATCGCAAAGTGTTGTCCAAACAAGGTTGTTTACAAGGCTATCCGCTTCATCATATATTTGAAAACGTTCACCACGGTATTCATTTAAACCGATATCAGTACCAATCCAAATATTCCCTTCTCTGTCTTGGAAAATAGTATTTGCATTGAAATAATTTAACCCTTGTTTGGTGTTATAATTATAGATAACCGCTTTAGAAATAGCCTCTGTTCTGTCATTTGAAGGGAATGGAGTGCATTTTGAAGCACCGCCACCAGTTGTGCCAATCCAAACATTGTGGCTCTTGTCTTCAAATATACAATTGATGAAATTAGAGCCTAAGCCACTTTTTATATCAATGCGCTGTCCTCCATCATCAATGGTTTTATGAGGTGCTTTTATATTGAAATCATCTTTGATCTTTAAAACCATTATTCCAGCATCAGCACTTCCTACCCACATTTCGGATTCGTTTACTAAAGCAAGTGTTGTGATACGATTACTTAATAATCCGTTACCTACATTTAAGATGCTGTAATTAAAGTTTGTTTTACCATTAAAAATTGTGATTCCAATATCTGTAGCAGCCCAGATATTATTTTTTTGATCGAGACATAGCTTATAAACATTGTCGCTACTCAATCCGTCTTTTTTACTGAGAACGATCATTTTTTTATTTGTGGGATCATAAACAAAAATTCCTGCACCTTCAGTAGCGATCCAGAAACGGTTTTTATCATCTTCAATTATGCTAGTGATTGTTTTAAAGCGAGTGTATTCTTCTAAATTTAAATTTTCAATTTTTTTTGTTTTGTTATTGTAAAACGAAATCCCGCCCGCCCAATGACCAAACCAAATATTTCCATTATTGTCTTTGCAAAGAGTAGTAACCCAATCCTCGGCTAAAGAATCTTTTCTTGAATAAACAATAAATTCTTTCCCATTGTATTTTGTTAAACCTGAAAGGGTTCCAATCCAAAGGTTCCCGTCATTATCTTGTGTTATGCCTTGAACCTGAGATTGCGATAATCCTTGTTCTAGTCCATAATAAATAAAGCTAGTTGTTTGTGATTGCAAACTGTTGTTATATGGGAAAAGCCATATTAACAGTAATACAATAGAAAAGTGATAAATGTTTTTCATTGACAAAATTATTTGTTTTGATAACCAGAATAAAATGAGACTTCTTTATTGTAGGAAGCTTCATCAATTTCAATATTATTTTTATAGTAATAGGTACTTCCCCAGAAATAAATTTCCTTACGAAAACTATCTAATTTTTTTCCTTGTGTAACAACTGTTGTTCTTATTGTTTTTATTATTCCTTCACTAACGGTAACTGAAAGGTTTGGTATTTCGATGGACTTATAACCATTTACATCAGGCAGGTTTTTTTGATTGCTAATTCTTACAGATCGTTCAGCAAAAGCTGCCGCTTCAACAAGTTTACGAACTTCGGTGCTTTTGTATTGTTGGTTTTCCAGTGTTTTTTTCTGTTTAAGTTTTACCTCTTCTCTGAGTTTTTCTGTCAGGGCTTTCACTTCTGTTTCTTTACGCATTTGTTCAATTACAGTTTTGCTTCTCGCTTCACTTCTTTGTTTATTGAACGTTTTTTCTTTTGCAAGACGTTCATTTTCTGCAACTGCTTTTAACAAGTCGTTTTCGAAGCCGGTTTTAATATCTTTATTTTTTTTTGTTAATATTCCTTTTGCTTCTTTTTCTCGTTGTAAACGAATAGCTTCAGATTCCATTGTTTCATTTTCAAGTAATTTTTGTTTTTCCGACTCTTCTTTTAAACGAGCTAATTCATCTGCTTTTGCCAAGGCGTCATCTTTCGCTTTTTGTTCAGCAAGTAGTTTTTCGCTGGCATCTTTTTTCGCTTTTTCTTCAGCATCTTTTTTCGTTTTTTCAGCAAGTTCTAATTTTTCCTTTTCAGCTTTTTCTTTTGCTTCTTTCGCTGCAAATAATTTCGCTTGTTCTGCAGGATCAATCACAATATCTTTGGTAAAGTCGGCTAAATAAGCATCATCATCTTTGAATGCTTTATTTCCATCAAAAATAATTTTAGTGAAAGGTTGTTTAAATTTTTCAATCCGAACCTCGTTTGTTGATGTTTCGAAAAAAGGAACATCAGCTTCATACAATGGAAATAAATTTAATTTGTCTTTCGAAAATTTTCCGGTGTATACCATCAGGTACATATCAACGCAACCTGGATAGGAAAAGGTAACTTTATAATCAGATCCGAATATCAAGAAAAATCTAAACTTCCCATTTTTTCCTGTTTTGATTTGTTCCTGCTGAATAGTACCGTTTTTGAAGACAGTAACAATGGCTCCAGGTAAAGGCTTTCCATCTTTAATTGTACGACCTGTAAGTTCAAGCATGCTTGGTGCTTGTGAGTATGAGTTATTTGAAAAAGAGCAAAAGAAAATACATGCCAGAAAAAACCGGAGCAAAAGAAAAATGCGTTTATCGATAAAGGGAGTATTCAAAACACGCATAATGATTGATTTATCAGTAACGAAATTAATAAAAAATAATGGAAGAACAAGATGTAAAATCTGCCTGCTAAATTGGAATATTAAGTTTTTTGTAAACTGCGTCCCGCTTTAGTTCGCGAACATCTCCCGGCAGCATATTTTCGATACGAATTTCTTCTATTGCAATACGTATTAGTCGTAAGCAAGGGAAACCAACTCCTGCAGTCATTTTCCGAACCTGATGAAACTTTCCTTCAGTAAGTGTCAATTCAATCCATGATGTAGGAAGCGTTTCGCTTATTGGGTGTCCGCGTGGTGGAAGTTTTTCCGGCTTTGGAACTATTTTCGCTTTACAAGTTTTGGTTAAATAAGGCCCCGCATCAAGTGCAATTTCTACACCGTTTTCCAGTTGCTTTATGGCCGCAGAATTTACGATACCCTGCAATTGAACTAAATAAATTCGTTTGTGTTCAAATTCAGGAGTTAGTAACTTAAAATTTAAATTTTTGTCATTAGTCAAAATTAATAGTCCTTCACTATTTTCATCTAACCGACCTACTGGATAAACATTTTTGGGAAAATCAACGCCTAGTTCAGCAAGACACTTTTTCTTTTTATGAGAAGAAGTAAATTGAGAAATCATTTTATAAGGCTTGTAAATGATGTAGTAGTTCATTTTATAATGTTACCTATTTAAATTATAGGTGATTCAAATTGACATTCAAATAAATTGGCGAAATGTTTTTTTAGTTTTTGTTTTACTTCTTCTTCATCTACTTTTATTCCTAGCTCTTTTTCTAAAGATGTTACAGCTTTATCTGTAATACCGCAAGGAATAATATTTCCAAAATAATTCAGATCGGTATTTATGTTGAATGCAAAACCATGCATGGTTACCCAGCGGCTTGCACGAACACCAAGTGCACATATTTTTCTTGCTTTATGTGGTATTCCAGCATCTAACCAAACACCCGTTTCTCCATTGCTTCGCCCTGCTTCAATTCCATATTCGGCTAACGTGAGAATAACCATTTCTTCCAAAAACCGCAGGTATTTATGAATATCAGTAAAAAAATTATCAAGGTCTAAAATTGGATATCCAACAATTTGTCCGGGACCATGATACGTTATATCACCACCACGATTTATTTTATAAAACGTGGCATTCTTTTCTTCTAATTGCTTTTCATTAATGAGCAAGTTTTGTGTGTCACCGCTTTTCCCAAGTGTATAAACGTGAGGGTGTTCGCAGAAAAGAAAATAGTTAGGAGTTTGGATTACATTTTCAGGAGAAAGATTTCGATTCCCGATTTTTATAGAAACAATTTCGGCAAACAATTTCTCCTGATAATCCCATGCTTGCTTATAATCTATTAAACCTAAATTAATACACTTTACTTGTCGCATGTTGGAAAAATAGAATAAAAAGTAATTTACAGTTTTATGTAAATCGTACTTATTTTATAAGAATAGAAACTAAATTTTAGAAAGTGCAGATTTTAAATTATTTATAACGGAAATTTCACTGGCATCAAAGCCGCGCATTTCAGCCAAAAATATAGAGATCCAATCTCCGAGATGAATCAAATAGATAGCCTTTTCAATTGCTGAAGAGCCTTTAGAATAAACCTCAGTGATGTTCGAAGTGTATTTTGAGATGGTTTCTTTGTTGATGTTTATTCTGAAGTTGTTTCGCTCATATTCGTCTTTGTCACGAAAAATAAGAACAGTTAAGTTTTCATTTTTATCTCTCCATCCAACTAATTCATTGTGATTCATTTCGGGAATTATCTGATGCCAACAAAGCATTTTTGAGTTTTCATTTAATTGCTGACGGAAACGAATTAACATGCCTTCGTTGTTAGTGGTTGCATAAAGCACAGGCGTTTTTCCAAATAAATTTTGAGCAAGAGATTTAGCCTCAGCAATGATGTTGTTTTCCTCTGATTCGATCAGTTTAATTGCGGCATCAATTTCTTGTTTAAATTTATTTCCAATAATTTCGAAAAAATTTAACACAAAAAATAATTGCGTCAAAGAATAGCCAAGACAAGCGCGTGGAGGCATTTCGCCAGGAACAAGGATACAATCTAAACTATTTGATTTGCATATTTCCAATACTTTTCCACCTGAAGTGACACTAACAATTTTTGCATTTTTCGCAAGTGCTAATTCCATGCAATTCAACGTTTCTTCTGTATTACCGGAATAAGAAGAAATAATTACCAACGTGTTTTCATTCACATAAGCCGGAATAAAATATCCTTTGGTCACATTAATAGGAACATTGGCGTCATCAACTACAAGCTCAGCAACAATGCTTCCTCCAATACCTGATCCTCCAAGCCCACAAATTAAAACATTTGAAATTTTATTTTTGGCTGCAGTTAATTTTGCATTGTTTCCAATATTAATTGCTTCGCTTAATTGTTTAGAAAAGTTCGCTACTAAAGTTTTCATTGTCTTTAATTTTCTTTTTAGGAAGGGTAAAAATACAATTTTTGCTTGAAATCTACCTTAATTTTAATTCGAGAATTCATAATTTTTAAATCAATG
>CAIXIP010000089.1 GCA_903919535.1 uncultured Bacteroidota bacterium
AATTTTCACTAAAAAAAAGCAGCAAATTTATACATTGAAAAATAGTATATCGGCATAGCACAATAATACCAAACGATTTAAACAAAAATGAATATGATGAAATTTGATTTACCACAGGACAATTCTTCAATTATCAAAGTAATTGGAGTTGGTGGAGGAGGCAGCAATGCTGTAAACCACATGTATAAACAAGGTATTAAGGGTGTAGATTTTATTGTTTGTAATACCGATTTGCAAGCATTGGATGTTAGTCCTGTTCCATTGAAAATAATTTTAGGAGCAAGTTTAACAAAAGGTCGTGGAGCTGGTTCATTACCTGAAGTTGGTAGAAATGCTGCTATAGAAAATATTGAAGAAGTAAAAGCTATTTTGGCAAACAATACCGAAATGTTATTTGTTACTGCAGGTTTGGGCGGTGGTACAGGTACAGGTGCTGCTCCAATAATTGCAAAAGCTGCAAAGGAAATGGGGATTTTAACTGTTGGTATTGTTACTATTCCTTTTGGATTTGAAGGTAAAAAGCGTAAAGCACAAGCCGATCTAGGTTTGGAAGAATTAAAAGCAAACGTAGATACATTGCTTGTTATCAGCAATGATAAATTACGTGAGATCTATGGGAATTTAAAAGTTACCGAAGCATTCGGTCATGCTGATGATATTTTAGCAACAGCTGCAAAAGGCATTGCTGATATTATTACTACCACTTTGCAAATCAATACTGATATCAACGATGTAAAAACTGTAATGAAAGATAGTGGTGTTGCAATTATGGGTTCAGCGCAAGCATCTGGAGAACTTCGTGCATTGCGTGCGGTTGAACAAGCAATGTCATCGCCATTATTAAATGATAGCAATATTAAAGGCGCTCGTTATGTCTTGGTAAATGTTACTTGTGGTGAGGATGAAATTACAATGGATGAGTTAGGTGAAATTACTGATTATATACAGGATGCAGCAGGTATGACTGCTGAAGTAATTAAAGGTTATGGTGTCGACTTGTCATTAGGTGACAAGGTTAATGTTACAATTATAGCAACAGGATTTACTTCAAAAGCTGATTTAGGAGTTTCATATGAAAAGGCTCCCGAGAAGAAAATATTTAACCTAATGGAAGATGTTAAAACTGTTGAAACTCCAGTTTTATTTGAAACTCCAAAGGAAGAAGAAATTACTTCTTTTGTTAAGTTCGATGAAGTTGCACCGGTTGTAAATGAAGAAATATCAGAAGTAACAATTGATGAGCCATTTGTGTTTTTTAGAGAAGAAGAAAATGTTATTAATACAGAAGAAGAAGCACCCGCTTTTAATTTTGAAATTACAAATAGCGCGCCTACATTTATCGAAGAACCTGTAATGAACATTGAACCAGTTGTTGAAAGCAAAGAGGAAAATGTTATTGTAGCAAAAGTTCAGAACGAAGAGCAACTAAAAAAAGCACAAGATCGTGTTGCTAAATTAAAAGAGTTGAGTTTTAAACTAAAACAACCTAATGGTTTAACTGAATTAGAAAACGAACCTGCATATAAACGTAGAAACATTAATTTGGAATCTACTCCACACTCATCAGAGTCGCAAGTGTCACGTTATACTTTATCTGAAGGTGATGACAATAAAGTAGAAATTAAACCAAATAACTCTTTTTTGCATGATAATGTAGATTAATAAAAACATAACAAAATGAAAGATCCCGCATTTTGCGGGATTTTTTTTGCCCAGAAAAACTGAATACACTTTTTTGTTTATTCGTCATTGAATATCTTATATTTACTTCAAAATAATGTTGCGTTTACTAAACTTATATCTTCGCGTTTTTGCAAATATTCAAAGTAATATTTGGATTCTTTCTATAGCAATGTTTATAAATAGAAGTGGATCTATGGTATTGCTATTTACTTCGTTATATCTCACTAAAGAATTACATTTTACAATTGCAGAGGCTGGTGTTGCATTAAGTTTTTACGGTGTCGGGAGCGTGCTTGGCGCCTATACCGGTGGGTGGTTGACAGATAGGAAAAACTTTTTTGATATTATGATTTTTTCACTCATAAGCAGTGGTTTAATTTTATTGCTGTTGCTCATTGCGGAAACACCTTTTCAAATTTCATTTGTTATTTTTTTATATGCTTTTACTGCAGATATATTCAGACCTGCTAATTCTAAAGCTATTGCAGTATACAGTACTCCTTCAAATCGAACTCGTTCTGTTTCATTGGTTCGGTTAGCTGTAAATTTAGGCTTTTCAATAGGCCCAGCAGCAGGAGGTTTCGTTGCCCTTTACCTGGGTTATAAATGGTTGTTTGTGATTGATTCATGTACCAGTTTTGCTGCCGCAATAATGTTGTTTTTATATTTGCCAAGAACTAATAATGCCCCCAAAAGCACTGAGTCTGATATGCTGATTAATAATAACAGATCTGCTTATCGTGACAAAAAATATTTATTTTTTATTTTTTTAGTGGCATTATATGGGATAAGTTTCTTTCAATTATTTGCAAGTGTCCCTCAGTATTTTAATAAAGAATGTCATTATCATGAGGGCACTATAGGTTTATTGCTGGCCTTAAACGGCTTACTGGTAGTTATTATCGAAATGCCATTTATTGCTTTTTTAGAAAAGAAACAAAAAATATTTCCATTTATAATCTCTGGAACATTATGTATTCCTTTTGCCTTAGGGATGTTCGTTTTAGGAAACGGCTTAATGGTATTTTCAATACTTTACACTGTAATTATTACCTTTTCAGAAATATTTGCAATGCCGTTTATGATGAACTATGCATTGTCGAGGCCTGGCAAAGAAAGACAAGGGCAATATTCAGCATTGTATTCAATTTCATTTGGTTTAGCAAACATTGTAGCTCCTTTGCTTGGGTTGGGTATTGCATCAAAATATGGTTTTAATACAATGTTTTGTTTTTTCATTATCTTAAGTTTTTTTACTGCGATAGGATTTATGGTGTTAGGTAAAATTGATAATCGCAAATAGAAAACAGGGTGAAGAACTTAACGTCAGTTTTCTCAAAATTAAAATCATATTTTTAATTTTTGTATCTTTATACATATAAAAAAATCCGATGAAAATTAATTTACTTCTCCCATTAATGTTTGCAGTTTTAATTGCAAATGCACAAATTAAAACAAGCAATTATACTTATGATGACATTCCAGCCATGGAACAAAAGGCACAATCGGCTAAGTTTAAATCCGTTTTGTCAAGTGCAGCTGATAATTACAATGTAATTTATCATCGTTGCGTATGGTCAGTTGATCCCGCAGTAAATGCAATTAAAGGAAATATTACAACTTATTTTAAGCCAACAATAAGTGGGTTTAATCAGATGGAATTTGATCTTGCTATTTCTCTTATTGTAGATTCGGTGAAATATCATTCTTCTAATTTATCTTTTACTCAACTGGCTACTGATATATTACGAATAAATTTAGTTTCAACAATACCAATTAATACTATTGATTCGATAACTGTTTTTTACCAAGGTGTCCCACCGTCTAATGGCTTTGGTTCGTTTATTCAATCAACTCATAGTGGGGTGCCGATACTGTGGACTTTGTCTGAGCCATACGGAGCAAAGGATTGGTGGCCTTGTAAACAATCATTAAATGATAAAATTGATTCACTAGATATTATCGTGACTGTTCCTCAGGTTAACAGAGTTGGAAGTAATGGTGTTTTACTTTCAGAAAATATTATTGGAACAGACAAAGTATTTCATTGGAAAACAAAATATCCTATCGCTGCATATCTTGTAGCTATTGCTGTTACAAATTATTCGTATTATTCTGATTTTGTTCCTCTACAAAGTGGTGGCTCGCTCGAAGTTTTAAATTATGTGTATCCCGAAAATCTTGCAACAGCACAGGCACAAACTCCTGATATTATTAATGTAATTAAGTTTTACGATAGTTTGACCATTGAATACCCTTTTGCGAAAGAGAAATATGGACATGCCCAATTTAATTGGGGCGGAGGAATGGAACATCAAACGATGACTTTTCTTATAAATTTTGGACACGCTTTAATGGCTCATGAATGCGCTCATCAATGGTTTGGAGATCATGTTACTTGCGGTAGCTGGCAGGATATTTGGCTTAATGAAGGATTTGCAACATATTTTGAAGGACTTACAGAGGAACGATATTTTCCAAGCACTTGGATGAGTTGGAAAACAAATAAACTCGGAAATATTACCTCTCAACCCGGAGGTTCTGTTCTGTGTGATGATACCACAAGTGTGAATAGAATATTTGATGGACGATTGTCTTATGATAAAGGGGGATATTTGTTACACATGCTTCGTTGGAAATTGGGAGATTCGTTGTTTTTTTTAGCACTAAAAAATTATTTGAACGACCCATTAATTTCTGGTGCTTATGCCCACACTCCTCAATTAAAAGCTCATTTAGAAGCTGTAAGTGGTCAAAATTTAACCGCATTTTTTGATCAATGGTATTATAAACAAGGTTTTCCTTCGTATCATATTTTATATGGACAAACAGGAAGTGCAGTGTCTGTAACAGCTAATCAAACTCAATCCAATGCTTCTGTTGCTTTTTTTGAAATGCCTATACCCATTAAATTTATTGGGCAAACGCAAGACACAACAATTGTTTTCGATAATCAAAGTTCAGGACAGGTGTTTTCTGCAACAGTAAACTTTCCAATTATTAGTGCCCAATTCGATCCTGAATTATGGCTGATTTCTGCCAATAATACTATGACAGGGATATCAGAATATCCTTCTGTTGATAATCAGGTTTCTATATATCCTAATCCGGCAAAAGATATTGTAAATATACTTTCTTTAAATAATGCAAATGCTGTTGAATTTATAGAAATAACTGATGTTTTAGGGCAGCTTGTTTTTCAGTCCGATAAATATAAAGGAATTCAAAAAACAATTTCTATTAACACTACTGGATTAAAAAAAGGAACATATTTTATAAAAGTTACGCTTAGATCTGGCGTGAATTATAAATCATTTGTAAAAGAATAGATGTTTTTCCCATCCAATTAAGATACATCGTTCCACCAGAGCTATATTCCCTGTGTAGCATAACTACTGTTATTTTTAATCAAATACATTAAAAAATTGCAGTATTTTATGTACTTTTGCAACCCTAAAAAATGGCATAAATGATTTCAGTAAATTCAGTTACAGTTTCCTTTGGTGGATATGATTTGTTTGACAATGTTAGTTTTTTGATCAATCCAAAAGATCGAATCGGACTCGCAGGTAAAAATGGTGCAGGAAAATCTACCATGTTGAAATTATTGGCTGGTGAACAACCGCCTACAAAGGGGGAGATCTCGAAGCCAAATGATTTTACAATTGGTTATTTGCCTCAAGATATGATTCATCAGCATGGACGAACCGTTTTTGATGAAACCGCCACGGCATTTGAAGAAATTCAACGATTAGAGGTTCGATTGGAACATATCAATCATCAATTAACTACGCGTGATGATTATGAAAGTCCTGCATACATGAGGTTAATCGAAGAGCTTACAGAAATTAACCATCGTTTAGATATTATTGGTGCAGGAAACAAAGAGGAAGAAATTGAAAAAATATTAAAAGGATTAGGTTTTGAGCGTGCCGATTTTGAACGTCAAACATCTGAATTTAGTGGAGGCTGGCGTATGCGTATCGAACTTGCAAAAATTCTTTTGCAAAAACCTGATGTGCTTTTGCTGGATGAGCCTACCAATCACTTGGATATTGAATCTATTCAATGGTTAGAAGAAACGATGGATACATTTTCTGGTTCGGTAATGCTTATCAGCCATGATAAACATTTTTTGGACAATGTTACTACCCGTACAATAGAGATTTCTAATCAAAAGATCTACGATTATAAAACAAATTATTCTCGTTACTTGGAATTGCGTCAGGAACGTAAAGATCAACAAGAATCAGCAGCAAAAAATCAGCAGAAAGTAATAAATCAGACGGAAGCATTAATTGACAAGTATAGAGCGAAAGCTAGTAAAGCGGCATTTGCACAATCACTTATTAAGAAATTGGATAGAATGGAAATTGTGGAAGTTGACGAAAGTGATACAACTACAATGTCTTTTCGTTTTCCGCCACCTGCACTTTCGGGTAAAATTGTTGTCACGGTTGAGGACGCAGGAAAAATATATGGTACTAAACAGATCTTTAAAAATGCAAGTTTTATTTTAGCGAAGGGAGAAAAAATTTCTTTTGTTGGACGAAATGGTGAAGGTAAAAGTACCATGATGAAAATGATTGCACAGCAAATTGATTTTGATGGAAAAGTGCAACTTGGGCATAATGTAATGATGGGTTATTTTGCGCAAGATCAAGCAGAAAAACTAGATCAAAATAAAACAGTTTTTGAAACAATTGATGAGCTTGCTGTTGGTGATATTCGAAAAAATGTGCGCACAATGTTAGGCTCATTTTTGTTTGGTGGAGATGATATTGATAAAAAAGTTAGAGTATTAAGCGGAGGTGAACGTGGACGTTTAGCATTGTGTAAATTATTATTGCAACCATACAATTTATTGGTATTGGATGAGCCAACCAATCACTTGGATATTCGAAGTAAAGAAGTTTTAAAACGTGCTATCGTAGCTTATGAAGGCACTGTTATTATCGTATCTCATGATAGAGATTTTTTAACTGATCTTACTGAAAAAATGTACGAATTTCGTAATGGAGAAGTAAAAGAGCATTTAGGTGGAATAGATGAGTTCATGGAAAAAGTGAAAATGCAACGATTGACTGAGATGAACACGAAAAATCCTTTTGTTAAGGCTAAAGTGGAAGTTAAAAAAGAAAAGTCACAAGTAGTTTTGCAAAATGAAGAGCGTGAAAAAGAACTGAAACAAATTAAAAGTCAGGTTACAAAATCGGAAAAGGAGATTGAAAGGTTAGAAAAAGAAATTAAAATTGTTGATGATAAACTTTCTGATTCTTCGCAATATCAAACAATTATAAATGATAAAGAGGCGTTTGCGAAGTACGAGCAAACGAAAAAACAATTAGAAGCGGAAATGCTCAATTGGGAAAGCCTTCAAGGTAAATTAGAAAATTAACGAATTGCTTTTACTGACTTGTTTTAGTCATTGATTCCGGTGTGCAAATAATATAATCAGCCATTTTTAATGATGCTTTTGCCAACGTATCTATTGCTTCTTGTTCCGTTGATCCAATTGTAAATACCTTTAAATTAGGATTCTCCTGTTTCAGATACCATTCAATTCCTTGGTGACAATTGCTATGGTAGGAGCCATTGTAATGAATAATAATTTTCCCTTTCGTCCAGTTTTTTAAAATAAAATAAGCCATAGTGGCATCCTTGATGGCTTGCGACTTTGGTAAATTTTGTCCTCCATGTCCTTCTGCCTGCTCAAAAATATCTTTATAGCATTTTAGGGTAGCATCATATTTCATTGGTAAAGGACATACCCATTTTTTTGCTTCTGAATCAATACTGTCAACGCTTTCTATTCCTTTGCTATAAACCATGTTGGCATAACGTCTTGGGATATTTGCTGCAATAAAATTTAAATGATTCGTCTTTGCAAATAAAAGTAAAGGTTTATAATCAGTAGTAAAATTGGGCCACAATTTAACCTCGTCTTTTAGTGTTTTGTCTGATAGTTTTCCTTGCAAATATTCCGTAAGCGCTATTTGATCATCCGCTTCAAACATTTCTGCCGAAAGTGTTAAATTAATTTTTTTTGTTTCGTAAAGATCTTTTGTTAATTCTAGTTGCAACCAATGACAAATTGGGTTATTATGTAATTCTCCAAAAAGTATTACATCAGCATTTTTAGCATCATTCAACATTTTCGAATAATTGCTTTCCTTTCCATTAATGTCATAAATTTGATAGGCCTGCTTGTCGCTTTTAAAAGCCAAAATAGTCATCAAGAGTAATATTGCTGATACATTTTTAAGTTTCATTTTTTTTCATGTTTGACCAAATATACATAAAAAAATAACCAAAAATATTTCTTCCTGTTTTACACATTTCAATGTGAAATGTTTTGATAATAATGCATGTTAATAGATGTTTTAATAGATAATCTGGATGTTTTTGAATGAAACTAAGGCGGATCATTTTAATTAAAATTGATAAATAAATCAGTTTTTTTGTAGCGATATTTAATTTAATTTCTTATTATTGACTATTATTTTGCCCTAACAGATTGTAATTTTTGAATTAGAGTAATTTTTATGGATTTAAATAAGAGCGGTTCGGTTGAAGAAGCCATTTTTACTTCTAAAGTAAATGGGATTAAAGCCGCTTATATCGGGGATGACAAAAAGGTGTTGGTTTCTCATGTTGGGGAGCTCAATCAGGATATGGTGAACACTATCTCTTCTATTGTTGAAACTCAAATGGAGAATTTAGGTGTTAGCAAAAATGCTGTAAAAAGAATTTTTAATATTGTTATTGAAGCTCTTCAAAATATTTGTCTTCATGGCGAAAAGGATAATAATGGTTATCAAATGACTTATTTTATTATAGGTAAAAAGGGGAATCAATTTAATATCCATTCAGGAAATATCATTTCAAATTCTAAGGTTGATAGTTTAAACAGACGATTAAATGCCATTAAGTCTCTTAGTGATACAGAGCTTAAAAAGCACTATATGGATGTATTGTCAAATGGGGAACTGTCTGTTAAGGGTGGAGCCGGTTTAGGTTTTTTAACAATTCAATTGAAGTCAAATAAAACAATGGATTTTGAATTTCAAACGTTGAATAAAAATTTTTCATTATTTTCATTACACTCAAAAGTAGAAGGTTAATATGAATCGCTTAGAAATATTAGAAACAGGAAATACACCATACATTTTATTTGACACTACAGAGAATGTGTTCAAGATAGAAGGTAAATCTTTTCCTGAAGACTGTAAAGAGTTTTACAGCCCTGTTATTGCTTGGCTAGATAAGTTCAAAGCCGTTAACCCAAAAAGCTTGACTGTTTCTTTTAATTTATTTTACTTAAGTTCGTCTTCAATAATATCAGTAAAGCAATTGTTATTGAAACTTGTTGATTTTCAATCTATGGGTACAGATGTTACAGTTATTTGGAACTATGATGAAGACGATGATGATATAAAAAAGACCGGAGAAGATTATATGAAGATCTCTAAACTGAAATTTCAATTTCAGATAAATCCATAGTTTTCCTGAAATTGTTTTTTGAAATTTGCTGGTGTTTTCCTTAGAATACTCTATCCCTGATTAATTTTCCTTTTCTTTTTCAACTCAAGGTTGATTCGAATATCTACAGAAATTAAATGGCGGTAATAATCATCCGCTTCAAATGACCCCAAAATTGGTCTGTAGAATAACGCAGCAGAGATAAATTTATTGAACTTGTATTCAGCGCCAATAGTATACCCTAAGGTCTTATCTGCTCTTTTTAAAACAGGCAAATGGTCTGTGTAATTTATATATTGATATTTATAGTTGATAAAATTTAATCCAATAATTCCTCCAAAAGAATTATAAATAGTTCTGTGGTAAATTAACTCTGCGAATGTTGACCCTATATTTATTTTTTGGCCTTTATCAGAATAATCAATTATGCCAACTGGGGAAGACAGGTCTTCAGTTGTTCCAACGTTAAAAGAAATTTTATTTTTATCTTTTTGATAATATGTTGCAATTCCGAGCCCAAAAAAACCAGATTTGTTCTTGCTTATATTTTCTTTGTAATCGTAATAATTATAAAAATTTAACCATGGAAAAGAAAGTGTAATGCCAAAAGATCTATTGTTGTTTTTAGGTGTCGATTGCCCTTGAGTTGAGACAATAAAGAAAAGAGAAAAAATAAAAACAAAAAATATCTTCATAAAAACGTGATCAACAACTTAATTTCAAAGCCAATTTACTTATATTTTGAGATACAGAAACGATGTATAATACAAAATAGTATGCTTTCTATAACGAATATGTTTTAATTAATAAAAGAAAAACCATTGTCTTATTAAACAATGGTTTTTCTTTTAAAGCTAAAATTTATTACTTGTGCACGGCAGCCATTTCCGGTATAACAAGGTTTTTTAATGCTAACTCAATATTGTTAAGCTCTTCTTTCATTGAAGAAATTTTACGCTCAGTTTCTAATTTAATAGACGGTATAAGGTTTTTGTAATAGTCTATTCCTTCAAGCAGATTAGCTTTGAAGTTTTGCAGATATCGTGATTGTTTATCTGTAAATGAATCAATGCTTTTTTCTATTTCTTTTCTTAAATATTCAGCATATAAAACTAATTCGTTAACAAAAATATATGGTCGAGGAACTGAATTCAGGATATTTGTTCGCCCATAAATATGTTCAACCATATCGCGAAGAGAATGAATACCTGAAAAATAAGCAAGATTTGGGCCAGGGCAAATGCTTGTTGCTGTTAGGTTGTGAGGCACAGGGATGTTGTTCTTAACTAACACTGGTGCCGCAAGTCCTTCGCATAAACAATCTTTTACAACAATTGCATCAAATTCTTTTTGATAATCTGCCGCACTAAGATTTTTTTCTTTTAACTGTTTTATCTTAAGGTGCTGGTATTCTCGTGACGATCCACAGATGGGTTTATTACTGAATTCGGTATTAAATGCTAAAAAAGTTTTATAACAAGCACTACCAGGTCTTCCTTTTTCAATCCTTTCGATGCGTTGTTTTTCTGCTGAGCTGTTTTTAAAATTATTGAACGGAATCCCTAGTGGTGAGGCATAACTTAAAAAATAATCATCTTTTTTAGCTACAGATAATTGGTTTAATGTTTCGTTATCAACGTTCGTTACTTCAGGAACTAATAAAAATGGGCTGCCCCAACCTGTTCCATCCACTTCGTAATATTCCATCAGAAAATTATTCTCATTTGCTGTACCAATACCTCCTTGAACGGTAATTTTCATTTTAGGGGATTCAACAAATGCATCATGGCCTTTGGTGATAAGCGCATTGTTACACATGGTAAAAAGTTCGTCAACAATCTCAGATTTTTTATTTTTGAATTCTTCTAAGATAGGACCAAGTAAAATACCATCGGTTGCAAATGCATGTCCTCCGCAATTTAAACCTGATTCAACTCTGAATTCAGAGATCCAAAGTCCTTTTTTTGCAAAGAACTTCCCTTGTATTAAAGCCGAACGATAGTCACTAACCTTAAGGATAATTTTCTTTTTAAGATTACCCTTTTCGTCTGGAAAAAAATCTTTAAATGATTCGCAATAAGTATAAAGTCGAGGGTTTAATCCAGCAGAAAAAACAACAGATGAAGACACATCACTTAATGCGAATCCTCTTAATGCAGCCATCGCATCGGCATATTCTACGGGTAAAAGTGTGCCGTCTTTAGCGTAATTCATTCTGTCACATTTAGTCATAATGTTAACATCAATGGCGCCAGAAACTATTTTCTCACGTAAATTATTTTGTGCTGCTTCTTTTAGAACGCCTTCTTCCATTTTAGTCATCTCTGTATAAGATAACTTCAAAGAAGAGTTGTCTGGTAGCATTTCAAAATATTTTACTATTTCACTTCCTTCTGTAAAGTTCTCTGCCTTTAATCTTTTGGTTTGTTTTGTAACAATTTTATTCAAAAGATTTAGATAAGCGGTTATTCGTTTTGCGCGGTGATCAATGTCTTCGTGAGGAATATAAACATATTCTTCTTCTTCTTGTTCACAATAAAATTTACGCATTTGCTCAACTAGAATGTCTTCAATAATTGAAACTACTGAGGAGATTCCGAAACGAGCAATTTTTAATGGAGTGTCAATAGTATATCCCAAACCCATAACAGGAATGTGAAATGTATGGTATTCTGATTTTGTCATTATTAATTTTTTTTCTAAAAATCTGCGCAACTCTTCGATTATTGTTTAATCAAATTTGAGTTCTAAAACTC
>CAIXIP010000090.1 GCA_903919535.1 uncultured Bacteroidota bacterium
ACCTGGCATCCAGTATCATCAGGTGATGATGCTACAGTAAATAATACGCTATCTGTTGCCCATTAAAATAACAACTCCTACAATCGCTATCAAAGCACCTAATACAGATTTTAGCATAATTTTTTCTTTATAAAAAATATACGAAAGTGGTAACGCAAAAATAGGCACTAACGAAAATATTGTTTGCGCTACCGAAGGTTTATTATTCAATAATGAAATAGCATACATTGAAAAGCTCACCCCAATTACTGGTCCGAAAATAGTCCCCAATAAGGTATAACTATTCCCATTGTTTTTATTTGTGAATACAGGTTGTAGTAATTCTTTTAATTTCCCTCTCGAAATGGTGATCACAAAAATTATTACTGTTGCAGAAACCATTCGAATCCAGGTAGCTTGAAAAAACGGTAGGTCAATGTTATTCTGTTTGTATGTAAATCCTTTATTGGCTAGCACAACACCAACTCCCTGACAAATAGCTGCTAGTATGCCAAACAAAATTCCTTTTTCAATTTTACCATGTCCATGGTCTATCATTTTTGATTTTTCTTTTTTGCTCAATGTTAGCCAGATAACGCCTGAAATTGTGACAAGAATGCCGATAATTCCGATAAAGTTGATACGTTCGCCAACTAAAAAATAAGCCGACAGCAATGCTGAAGTTGGAGCGAGAGTGGAAAAAATACTGGCTATTCGTGGACCTAAAATAGCGAATGAAGTAAAACTAAAATAATCGCCCAAAGCCAAACCAACAATTCCTGACAATCCAAACCAGATCCAATGCTGAGGCAAAGGAGTCGTGAATAATTGAAAAAGTGAAACAGGTAAAAATGAAATAGAAATAACTGTTAGGAAAAAAACGGCAAGTACTAAACGGAAATGATTTACAGTATTAGGCCCCGACCTTCGCGCGGCTTCTGTAAATGGGAATATGCAAATGCTCCACGAGAGAGTTGTTCCAAGTGCAATAAGTTCACCATAATAAGCAAATGCGGAAGACATAGAATGCAAATATATTTATTTAAATACTTCCATAGCGAAAGATTTTAAACTATTGATATTCCATTAACATCGGTAGTTAAAACTTCTGTCATGTAATCAAGGAATGGACGCATTGCTTTGAAGGTCTCATTCACCTGTTTTACAAAAGTATTATTCATGACTTCTTTATCCGTAAATTTTTTGATCACAATAAATTGCTTATATCGCAGCAGATCAATAGCAGGTGAATCTGCCTCAAAACCTTTTGGTGTAGTTTTTACCTGTTCACCTTTAATTGTGCCAAAGGTTTTAATGAAGTTTTTATTTTTTAATATTTTACGAAACGTGGCTGCATCATATGCAAATTCATCACGTATGCGTTTCAAATCCTGTGGTTCTGGTCCCCAGAAACCACCGGCAACAAAACTATTACCTGCTTCGATATGGAAATAATAGCCTCCCCTTCTTTTTTTTGTAGCACGTTTTAAACTGCCGCTCCAATTCGTTTTATAAGGGATTTTTTCTTTCGAGAAACGAGTGTCACGGTATATGCGATGTAAACTTTTTTTGCCTGATACTGTTTCAATAACATCATGTTTGTTCATTTCCTGCAGTAATGCATCAGCGAAAAAAATAATATCATTGTGTTCTTTAATGTATCTTTCTTTATGTGAATTGAACCAATCCCTGTTATTGTTTTTTTTTATAAGTTTTAGAAATTCAAGATTCGAAGGTTTAATTATTGCCTTGCTCATTGTTATATTTTCAATTTTTAATTTCATTTTAATGTATCGAAATTTTTGTTGACTTTAAATAATGTCCTAATATACTTATTAAAAAAAATCAAAATAGGATATTTTATATTACCTGCAAATTCTGCATTGTCAATTAATCAACACTTCTACTATCACATCCTCCGCTATAATCGGAGCTGTCATTACTGCTGAAATTGTCATCTGAACTAAAATTGCTGTCACTGAATGAACTACTGCTATGGTCATGTTCATGAATGTGGGAATCAATAGTGTTCGATGAGTCATCAGAATTTAATGTAGCATTACTATGTGTGAAATTGTAATCGGAATTATCAGTGTTTGAAATATTATCTGAAATGTTTCCTGAATTGCTAGAGGAAGATTTTTTTGCAATGATAATTATTACAATGATAATAAATACAATTAAAAAAGCGATTTCCATTCTTGTTAAAGTTTATGATATGTCAAAAATATGAAATTGTTATTCTTTAGAAGCATCTATCGTCTATTATTCAATTTGTCAATCACGTCTTTTATTGTAGCAGGAGATACTGAATAAGCAGTGTCATTTGAATAAACAATTGTGTCTAATATTCTGTGGTTTTTATCAAAAGTGTACCAAATTCCTTGTTTGAGTTTATTTTGATCTGTAAAATTAACTGTATCGGTGGGGTATGTAATAAAGTGATGTGGCGGTTTTTGTACTAAATCCACTGATTCCACTCTTTTGTTTTCGCAAGATGAAAGGAAAAATAAAATTGTTAAA
>CAIXIP010000091.1 GCA_903919535.1 uncultured Bacteroidota bacterium
CAATCCTACTATTCAGGAAAATATTCGTAATTCAAAAGAAGAAGAGTTTCAGGAAGGTTTTTTGCGAGAGTTGTTTGTTAAAATACTTGGTTACACAATTAACCCGGAACCAAATTTCAATCTTAAAACAGAACAGAAAAACATAAAAGACAGCAAAAAGGCTGATGGAGCTATAATCCTAAATGATGTTGTTAAGGCTGTAATTGAATTAAAAGGAACAGACACTACCGATTTAGGCAAAGTTGAAAGCCAAGCATTTGGTTATAAAAATAATCAACCGGATTGTATTTATGTAATCACTTCAAATTTTGAGAAAATCCGCTTTTATATTGATAATGCTATTGAGCATGTAGAGTTTAATTTGTTCAAACTTACTGAAGCTGAATTTGAATTATTGTATCTCCTACTGGCATACAACAATGTTATTAAAGATGTTCCTAAACGAATTAAGGAAGAATCTATAAGTAGCGAAGATATAATTACCAAGAAATTATATAACGATTATTCCATATTCAAACATGCCCTTCATCAGAATCTAGTAAGCTTAAATCCAACACATGATCCATTAGAGTTATTTAAAAAATCTCAAAAACTGTTGGATCGATTTTTATTTCTTTTCTTCGGAGAAGATCGAAATTTATTACCTCCAAACTCTGTTAGATTAATATTAAGTGATTGGAAAGATTTAAAAGATCGTGATGTAGATGTTCCACTTTACGAACGTTTTAAAAAATATTTTGGTTATTTAAACGATGGCTACAAGGGCGCACGTTATGATGTGTTTGCCTATAATGGAGGTTTATTCAAAGCTGATGATGTTTTAGATGATGTTAAAATTGATGATGATTTATTATACGAGCATACTAAAAAACTTTCCGATTATGATTTTTCAAGTGAAGTAGATGTAAATATTTTAGGGCATATTTTTGAAAATTCATTGAATGAATTGGATGAACTAAAGGCTGAACTAGAAGGACAAGTAATTGATAAAACAAAAACCAAACGTAAAAAGGATGGTGTTTTCTACACACCCAAATACATAACTAAATACATTGTAGACAATACCATTGGTAAAATATGTGGTGAAAAAAAATCAGAAATAGGAATTTCAGAGGCTGATTATATCACTGATAAAAAGCGTAATAAATCAACCCTACAAGCATTGGCAAACAAACTTAAGGATTACCGTCAATGGCTTTTGCAAATTACTATTTGCGATCCGGCTTGTGGATCCGGTGCGTTTCTTAACCAAGCTTTAGATTTCCTAATTACCGAACACCGTTACATAGATGAGTTGCAAGCCAAACTATTTGGAGATGCTATGGTAATGAGTGATATGGAGAACAGCATTTTAGAAAACAATATTTTTGGTGTTGATATAAATGAAGAAAGTGTAGAAATAGCCAAGCTTTCATTATGGTTGCGTACAGCACAACCGAATAGAAAATTGAATGACTTAAACAATAATATCAAATGTGGTAACTCATTAATTGATGATGTTGCAGTGGCAGGTGAAAAAGCTTTTAATTGGCAAATAGCTTTTCCGAAAGTTTTTGAAAATGGAGGTTTTGATGTGATTATTGGAAACCCACCTTATGTATTGTGTCAACCCTCAAATACTGAAGAAAAAACATTAGAGTTTTACAAAAAATATGAAGTAGCAAGTTATAAAATTGACTTGTTTCATTTGTTTTTTGAATCATCAATTAAACATCTAAAAGAAAAAGGAAAGCTTGGATTTATAACACCCAATACCTATTTGACTAATAAATATATTCAGAAAATGAGAAATTATATTTTGAATAATACAAGTATTGAAACAATTGTAAATTATGAAGATGCAGTATTTTATGATGCAAGCGTAGATGTTGCAACTATTGTTTTAAATAAAGGGAATTCATTAAATGATGCTATCGAAATATTTAATTCAAAAATGGGTGTTTTAGAAAAACTTGATTCAAAGAAGCAAACAGATTGGTTAAACGAAAGTGAAAATACTTTCAACATTAAAAAAGAACTAGAAATAAATTTTGTTAATTGTGTAAAATTTGAACAAATTGGAAACTCATATTTTGGAATCCAGGCTTATGATAGAAAAACTTCTATTTCAGATTTAAAAGAAAATGATGAATTCCTACCAATGATTGACGGTGCTGAAATAAACAGATATGAATTAGCAAATCCTAACAAGTTTTTTAATTTCATTCCAACAAACATTAAAAGTGGTGGCGATTATTCTGTTTATAGTAGATTAAGAATAGTGGTTAGACAAATTGGGCAAACTCCTATTATTGGTATTTGTGAGCCCAATATTGTAACATCTAATACTTTGTACAATTTGTATATGACAGATGATAATTATTCTTTAAAATATGTTTTGGCAATTTTTAATTCAAGATTAATA
>CAIXIP010000092.1 GCA_903919535.1 uncultured Bacteroidota bacterium
CCGATTTCGGTTTGTTTGTAGCCTTGTTTTATATTCATGGTGCATAAACCCAAACATTCGTGTCGATAATAACTTTGCTGGGAACATATAATCATTATTGGCCTTTCCCATTCATATTTGTTGGGGTTATAGGTATTATACTAATTCGTGAAGGATGGAAAGGCATAATGGGCAAAAAATCTGTTATAAATTATTTTGTAAAAATATTCAGAAGACAAAAATCCAGGTAAAATTTATCTTTGAAAAATATCAGATTCAATTAAAAAAAAACTCCGAGAAAATTCTCGGAGTTTTTAATATATTTTAATTGATCTTATCCAATTTTATACATCCAATTGTGTTTGTCTTCTACTTTTCCTCTGCGTATGTTATTTAATTCCTGAGCAACACGGTTCGAGAAAATTCTACCTTTTACATCAGGCAAAACATAATCTTTTCCTTCAAACCCAATGGCAGAAATGTCAGCAATTGTTGCTGCTGTTCCTGTACCAAATGCTTCTTCCAATACTCCACGTTTATGTGCATCAATAACTTCATCAATACTTATTTTACGTTCCTGAACTTTCATTTTCCAATCGCGTGCTAACGTAATAACGCTATCACGGGTAATACCAGCTAAAATAGTATCACCTAAAGCAGGTGTGATCAATACGTCATCAATCACAAACATTAAATTCATTGTTCCTGATTCTTCTAAATAACGATGGTTACGTGCATCAGTCCACATAATTTGTTGGTATCCTCGTTGTTGAGCTAATTTTGTTGGGAATAATGAACGGCCATAATTACCTGAACATTTTGTAAATCCTACACCACCTTCAACAGCACGAATAAAATTTGTTTCAATCAATACTTTCACTGGCTCGCTATAATATGCTCCTCCTGGAGAAGTAATGATCATAAATTTGTAAGTGTCTGATGGACGAACACCGATAAACTCATCAGTAGCAAATATAAATGGGCGAATGTATAACGATGCCCCATCATTCGATGGTACCCATCCTTTATCCAATTTAATCAATTGTTCCAATGCATCCATAAATAAATCTTCAGGAACGCTTGGCATACACATACGCTCAGCTGAAATATTTATTCGTTTCTGATTCTCTAGAGGACGAAACAAACTAACTTCACCTTTATCATTTTTATAGGCTTTCATTCCTTCAAAAATTGATTGACCATAGTGTAGAGCCGAGTTAGCCGGACTCAATGTTAATGGACCATAAGGAGTGATTTGTGAATTGGTCCAGTTATTATCTTGATAATCTGAGACGAACATATGATCAGCAAAAGTTTTTCCAAATGCCAAATTATTAAAATCAAGTTCGCTTAAACGTGAGTTAGTTGTTTTTTCAACTTTTATTGAAAAAGTGTCTGTAGTTAACATAGAGAGTTTTTTTGTTTTGTTAAATGTATGAATTTAATTTATTTAACACAATTTGAGGAATAAAATTTAGACGAACAGCCGAAGAATAAAGACTAAATTGGGATAATTAGTATGCACCATTACGTTTACGCATGAACCATTCAACACTTAATAATGCAAGTATTAAGAAAAAGATCCATTTCAGATTAATAAGGTCTGTGAGTTTTTTTTCTGAATAAGATATAGGTTTTATATCGTCACGACTATTTAATTTATTAACCAATTTATCCAGATCTTTCGGGTAAACCATTTCTCCGTTATGTTTTTTTGCAAGTGTGAAAAGTAATTGATGATCAGCAGTAGTATTGGTTAATTCTATTTGTAATGCACTTACACTGAATTTACCATGTTGAAGAAATATTTTTTCTCCGATCTTTACTTTTGCTTCATAGCTGTATTCCCCTACCGGCATCATTCCAGCATTAAGACGATAAGCATTGCTTGTTTTACTGAAAGAAAAAGGAAATTTTTTATTCTCCGAATTACTTATTGTAATGTTAACTTCAGGTTCATTTATTAATTCATAACTTTCGTTGTAAACTTCTGCTTCTAGCTGTATAGCTTCATTTTCAAGAAAGCTTGTTGGACCCGTAATTCTGAAAAAACTTTTATCTGCTTTAACAGATAGGTATTGAACCGTTTTAGAAATAAATTCATCAAATAAATTATGGTTATTATGAGCAGCAAAATCTTGCAAACGCCAACGCCATATTCCTTCTCCGGTAAATATGGCTATTTTATTTTCGCCTACATTGTTAAACAGCATTAAAGGTTTTTTTGTGTCAACAATTCCAATGCGTTGATAAAAAAGCACATTGCTATTATTCTCAGTTTGATAAGTTGTAAATGGACATACTACTGCTGGGAAATCTTTTACTGTCTTACGAAATTCATCACTTATTGTGAATAGCGGAAAGTTTTGATCCAATACAGGTTCTACTTCATTTGTTTTTTGAGTGTAGGTAGGTTTTGTTAGGTCTGTTTGTAACAGTGCATTTGCTCCTGAAAATGACCAAACAGGGATATCCGCATTGTTTAATTCCGTCAGAATTTTTGATGCGGGATTTTGCATACTTGGCAATGAATGAAGTATTACCAAATTGTATTTTTTTAAGGACTTATCAAAGTCGGAAAGCAAATAACTTTCAACTTCATAATTTTGGTTAGATTCGATTGATTCCTTAATTGCAGCAACATCGGGGTGTGGTGCATCCGACAATATTAGTATTTTTTGTCGAGCATCTAATACTTCAATAAATACATCAGCAGCATTGTTTGCAAAACTAACCTCTTCAGGAAGAGTGGATAATTTTACTTTATAGTGTTGTAATCCAACTTCTTTTGCCTGTAATAAAACGGGGATAGTTAAAATGAATGCATCAGAATTTAAATTGATAGTTTGATTAAATAATGTTGCTTCGCCTTTACTTACAGTAAGAGTGGTCGTTTTCCCTTTCAGTTGTTTTGCATTTACAACAATTTCAATCGGAAATTCATTACCTAAATATGCCAAGCGATTATGTTCTGTTTTTAAAAGAATAATATCTTTATTTACTGTTGTGTCTCCTAATGCAACCGTGTAAATTGTAGTTTTTATTTTTTCGGAAGAATAAACAGGGTTTGAACCTTTGTTGAATAAGCCATCGCTGGAAACGATTATTGCTCCAACATTACAATTGCTATAGCGAGTTTCTATTTCATCAAAAAAGGAGGAAAAGTCGGTTTGTTTTTCATTGAATTTTAATGAATCACTAGAAGTGATTTCTTTAATTTTATCTGCAAAAGAATAAGTGCGTACTTCATACTTGTCGCCAAGATCATTTATTAATTTTTGTAATTTTTCTTTGTATTCCTTTATTATGAAAGATGAATCTTTTCCAACAATCAGCGATTCTGAATTGTCCTGTGCAATAATAATAATAGGCTTTTCAACTTCACGATTTGTAGATTTTAATAATGGGGAAAGCAAGAGGAATGAAAGAACCGTTACTGCGAAAAAACGAAAAGTTGCCATTAAGCGAGTCAACCAAATAGATGTTTCATTCAACTTTTTATCTTTCCAATATAGAAAAATAGAATAGCTGAATCCTGCCAGGAGGCAAAATAGAAAAAACCAAATTGGGTATTCTGTTATTATATTCATCTGTATTTTTTACCGCAGAGTTTAGCGGAGAAAAATGAGAACCGCAGAGATTTCAATAATTATGCTAAATGCAGAATTATGTTAACATTCCGCCACAAACATTAATTACCTGTCCGTTAACAAACGCACTCATGTCGGATGCCAAAAACAATGCTGTGTTTGCAACATCTTCGATAGTTCCACCACGTTTCATTGGAATGGTTGCTCTCCAGCCTTCTACAATTTTTGGGTCAAGAGCATCAGTCATTTCTGTTTCAATAAATCCGGGAGCAATAGCATTGCTGCGTATATTACGAGATCCAAGCTCAAGGGCAATTGATTTGGTAAATCCAATTATCCCAGCTTTTGAGGCTGCATAATTTGATTGTCCAGCATTTCCTTTAATACCAATAATTGAACTTAAATTTACAATAGCGCCTTTACGTTGCTTTAACATTGGCTTTTGTGCTGCTTTTGTAAGATTGAATACTGATTTTAAATTTATATTGATTACATCATCCCACTGTTGTTCGGTCATACGCATCAATAAAGTATCTTTGGTAATACCTGCATTATTGATTAAAATATCTAAGGTCCCAAAATCTGCAACTACTGAATTTACTAATTCTTCAGCAGCTTTAAAGTCTGATGCATCTGAGCGATACCCTTTTGCTTTTATACCAAAAGCTTCCAATTCTTTAGCTAATGCTTCACCTTTTTCAACAGATGCCAGATAAGTGAATGCAATGTTAGCACCTTGTTCAGCGAATTTCAAAGCAATTCCATGTCCGATTCCGCGAGAAGCACCTGTAATTAATGCAATTTTTCCTTCCAGTAATTTCATATTATATGTGATTGAGTTTGTCTTTTTATAAATTGTTTTCAAAGATAAAAGAAAAACTTAGGGATTAAAAAAAAAGGATAAAGTAGTTGAAGTTGAATTTTAAAAGAGATTATGCTAAAATAATTTGATGGGTTAAACAATATTCTATAATTACTTTGTTGAATGTTAATTATTTCTTTAAATTATAATAAGTAATTTTGCCCCATGGAATTGGATAAGATTAATTTTCCTCAAAAAGGAATATATTGGATTCATGAGAAACTAAGCGAAAAACAATTTTTGATCTTTTCAAGTGTTTTAGTTGGTTTAAGTGCTGGATTAGCTGCTGTTATATTAAAATTGTTTGTCAATTTTATAAAAGTCTATGTTTTAGAGGATTGGCTTCTGAATTATAATTTTAAATATGTTTATTTAGGTTTACCTCTCATAGGAATTGGTCTTACGGTTTTTATAATTCAGTATTTTTTTAAGGGGAAATTTAGTAGAGGCACGGTAAATATTCTTCATGCTATTGCAAAAAAAGGAAGCTTTTTACCTTTTCGGCAAATCTATTCTCACATAATTACCAGCGGCTTAACTGTTGGTTTTGGGGGGTCGGCCGGGTTGGAGTCTCCAATAGTTTCCACCGGTGCAGCATTAGGTTCAAACTATGCCAAGCGATATAAATTAAGTTATAAAGAAAGAACCATGTTACTTGCAGCAGGAGCTGCAGGTGGTATTGCGGGAGCATTTAATGCCCCAATTGCAGGAGTTCTTTTTGCATTAGAAGTTGTTTTGGTTGATATTTCTATTACAGCTTTTATTCCTTTATTGATTGCAGCCGCCTCAGGAGCTTTGCTTTCAAAAATAATTTTAAATGAAAGCATTTTACTGGTTTTTCAAACCCGTCAACCTTTTGATTATTTGAATGTTCCTTATTATCTTGTTTTAGGTCTATTAGTTGGCGTAACCTCTTTATACTATGTGAATGTATTCGAAAAAATAGAAACTAAATTTAAGACAGTAAAATCAAAATATTTAAGATGGATAATTGGTTCTGTATTATTAGCAGTTCTTTTCGCATTCTTCCCATCTTTATTTGGTGAAGGCTATAATAGTATCAAAACTTTATCGCACATTGAGCCGGAGTTATTGGTTAAAAATAGTATTATCGGCTCATATATTACCAATCAATGGCTTATACTCCTTTTCATTACAGGGGTAATGTTGTTTAAAGCATTTGCAGTTGGAATAACTATAGGAAGTGGTGGTAATGGAGGGAATTTTGCTCCAGCATTGTTTGTTGGTGCTTATACAGGTTTTATTTATTCCTATTTTTTAATGATCATTGGTTTTCACTATGTTCCAATTAGCAACTTTACGTTGGTTGCAATGGCCGGACTTTTAAGCGGGGTTTTTCACGCTCCGCTTACCGCGATATTTCTTATCGCTGAAATTACAGGTGGTTATGAGCTCATGATACCATTAATGCTGGTTTCTTCTATTAGTTATACAATTGTTAAGTATTTTCATCCCGTTTCATTGGATGTTAAAAAATTAATGAAAAAGGGGACTTTTATTTCCGAAGATAAGGACATAAGTATTTTAGGTAAAATTGAAACGAAAGAAATGATTGAAACTAATTTTTCGGTCATCCACTTTAAAACTACTCTTCGCGAAATAGTCGAAATTATTAAACATTCGAAAAGGAATTCTTTCCCAGTTGTAAATAAATTCAACAAGTTTTTGGGCATAATTCAATTAGATAATATCAGGGAAGAAATGTTTAATCAGGAATTGTATGATAAGGTTATTGCAAAAGAGTTAATGAACAAACCTATTGCTATAATTAATCTGGAGGATGACATCTTTAAGATCATGAAAAAATTTGAAGAGTCTGGCCAATGGAATTTACCTGTTGTAGATAAGGGGCATTATGTTGGTTTCCTTTCCAAGTCAAGTATTCTTACAAAATACAGAAGCGAATTACTAGCTTCAGTTTAATTGGAATTTTTATTAAAATATTTAATTTCAAATAAGCTAAATCCCACCCATTCAAAATGCTATCTTTATCAGCAATTTTTTATAAATAATAATGAACGAAAAAAACAGGCATTCACAACCTTTTGTCATGGTACTAGCTGTTACCATTGTATTACTTGTTGTTTCACAATTCAATACACAATTAAAAGTGTTAGGTTTTGAAACAAAAAAAATTGAGCCAATAACTGATATCATTCAAAAAGGGAAAGCGAAAAATGTTCCTTTGCCAGGCCTTATTGTCAGTGATTCCATCATTTCAAAAGATAGTTCAGAATATGCCTTGCGACAAATGGATGTGTCAAACATATTCGACTATGAGCACGATAGCACGTCAGCACTAGCACATTTTTTTAAATCTCTAAACGAAACAAGAACAAAAAAACACAAAACCCGTATTGCTTATTTTGGTGATTCAATGATAGAGGGAGATTTGATAACACAAGATTTTCGTGATTGTTTACAAGATGCATTCGGTGGAAATGGGATAGGATATCTGCCTATAACATCTATTGTTGCAGGATTCAGAACTAGTGTTATCCATTCATTTGATGGCTGGACAACTCATAATTTATTAGAAACTATTCCATCAAATCATTCACTTGGAATATCTGGATATAGTTTTATTCCCAATACAATGAATAATGTTGATACTAATAATACCACAGCAGGAAGCTGGGTAAAATATACCGCGGTAAAAAGAAAACACATCGACAGATTTATTGAAACAAAATTACTCTATGGAAAAAGTGAAGGTGAAAATTATGTGGTGATCAATGGTTCCCATTATAAACTGACAGGTACAAATTCCGTCAATCAATTGGTAATTAATAGTGGGAAAAATTGCCAGTGTGTAAATGCAAAATTTCAGTGCAAAACTCCTGTTGACATTTTTGGGTTTAGCATGGAAAGCGATAGTGGTGTTTTTGTCGATAATTTTTCATTTCGCGGTAATTCTGGAATGCCGATAACTAAAGTTTCACAAAGTGTTTATTCTCAAACAGATCAATGTTTGGGATATGATCTGATCATATTAGAGTATGGTTTAAATGCCGTAAGTCCGAAGGTCACCGATTTTTCATGGTATGAACGCGGAATGAATGAAGTGATAAAACACATGCAGGCAAGTTTTCCTAGTGCCAGTATTTTATTGATTAGTGTAGGAGATAAAAGTTATCGTAATAATGGCGTTTATGAAACGGATCCAAGCGTCCCTATTCTTGTAAATTCGCAAATGCATATGGCACAAAAAAACAAACTTGCTTTCTGGAGTTTGTATGATGCAATGGGAGGATACGGTTCAATGGTAAAATGGGTGGAAGGTGATACTGTTTATGCCAATAAAGATTATACACATTTTAATTTCAGAGGTGCTCACAAAGTTGGCAAATTATTGTTCAGTAAGATAATGAGTGAATACAGCGATTATAACAAGAAAAACAGCCTTAAGCTGTCAAATTAATTTAAATAAACAACGAATGTATACTAAGAC
>CAIXIP010000093.1 GCA_903919535.1 uncultured Bacteroidota bacterium
GTTTCTTCGGCTTGTTCATCCGAATAATTTTCAAAGCCTTTGCAATTCCTTAGTTCTGCAATGGTTAATCGCTTATGTCCTTTTTCTTTCTTCTCCATAAAATCGCCCTCCTATTAATGTAACAAACTTAATTTCGATGCTTTGTCCGGCTCGCTCTCCCGTATTCTGAATTCCTTTCCTTTTTTATCAATCAGAATAAATTCACGGTATTCTTTTTCACGAAGTATCCTTAGAATTTCTTCTCGCGCTTTTTTACTTTTCTTTATTTCTATGGGTTCGTGCTTTTTCGATTTGAATAACACCATCACTTTTTTGTAATCACCTCCTTTTATATAGTAAAGTAGCTTCGCTTCCTGATGCGTAAATAAATGCAACTCATTAAAATACTCAGTGAGGTAATCTTCTAAAATAAATCTGAAAATCAGGTCGGTGATGTTAATTCGTACCTGAGAGCTAAACTCTTTTTTATACAGCAGTTCTTTCGGATACAAATGTTCGTTGTCTTTTAAGAAAGGAAACCATTCTCCGTCATTAAATACAATTAGTGAAACAGAATTGCGTGTAGCAATTGCTTCTGCAATTAATATGTGCAAGTAGTTAAACTTAAATGGTAGTGAATCGAAATCGGCAGTTTTGTATTCCCCTGATTTAAAAAAGTTCAGGAACTCTTCTTTGTCTTCGCCTTCAAAATCTTTTACTGCATCCAGATTGTTGGCGAAATTATCAAACAGCTCTTTCATGGGTAGTGGCTCAAAAATTTCGGTAGCCATCTTTTGCAATACAGGTAGGCTTATTCCAAACGAACGCAACTCGTTTACTGTTTTTATCCAAATAAAATCAACGAAGCTGTATTTGCGATTGCTTTCTTTATTATTACGTGTAAAGCGAATAATTCCTTTCTCGTCCCAATGGTTAATGACTCTGTAATTTACTCCTGTATCTTTTGCACTTAATCGTTCTTCGTTAAGCACCTCGTATAGCTCCGCTACCTTATCAAGGCTTTTGGTATCTATAAACTCTTCTAATTTTACTGAAATCATGCGTCCTCCTTATTTTAAATTGTTGTTTTCTTTATCGCTGTTTTAATTATACACAAATGTAAGACAAATAGTTTCAGATTTCCAAACAAAAATAGAGCCATTTTTGAAAATAAATGTAAATAATTGCTAAAAATCGAAAATAAAGATACTGATTACTGATATTGATAATCAATATTATAGGAATAAATAACACCGAATCAATTAAAAATAGGTAATAAAAATGACAAAAATATTGTGGAATTAATCGGGGATGATTACTTTTGCCACAAGAACCCTATAAGAAATTATTAAGAACTCTATAAGAGAAAGGTAAGAACACTGTAAAGTCGGATTAAGAACTCCATAAGAAAGCTAATAGAAAACAGATAGATATTACATCAACGTAGGAATAAACACGTATTAATGGACATAAAAATGAAAGGATCAGCGATAAAATATTTAGAAATAGTTGTGCTTCAACAGCA
>CAIXIP010000094.1 GCA_903919535.1 uncultured Bacteroidota bacterium
CCTTTGTCGAATTTATTTGTGATTATTATCATGTTTTTATATTTTTATTGTATTGAAACACATTGCATTATTTACTTTTTAAAATATTAATTTAAAAACACTCAAAGATTATTATTCTAAAAATATCTCAAGTGATTTTGTAATAAATATCATTGTACTAGTTGTAATTAATGTCTTAAGTTTGAAACACCTCTTTTTGGTAGAAGTTGGTGTTTATAAAATAATCAATTTTACATAGTTTAATATTATGAAAAAAAGCTATAAACTATATCTTCTGATTTTTTTCGTAGGAATAACTTTTTTAAAAAGTTACTCTGCAACATATTATTCAAGAGCTGTTGGGCCTGCAAATTGGGGGACAGCTGCTACTTGGTCAACTGTTGGTTTTGGAGGTCTTGCATCTACAACAACCCCAACAAATGCAGATGATGTAATTATATGGACGGGAAGTACTGTTACAATGAATGTTGCAGGTGCACAATGTAAGTCTCTCACTATTAATGGAACTGCAAGTTGGACAGCCGCTTTAACTACAAATGTTTTAGCTGGTGGTCTTACAATAAATAATGGAGGGGTAATATCGGCAACAGCAATTGGAGTGTTGAATGTTTCAGGGGCATTTAATGTTCCGGCTGGTGCAACAGTTGTTATTCCTGGAATTACAATATCGATTACAGGAGCAACTTCAGTTTCTGGATCTCTTGATTTTAATAACACCTCAGGCACAAAAACATTTTCAGATATCACGATCAACAATGGTGGGTCATGGACAAGTACAGGTGGAGAGGCATTTACAATTAGTGGAAGTCTAACAAATAATGGAACATTAACAACACCAGGTGCCGGAGTTTATACCTTTTCAGGAACAGCGAAATCATTTGCTGGTAGTTCTTCTATTACAATCACTACAGCTGCTATAACAGGAACATACACTAACAGTAATGTTGTGAGCTTGAGCGTAACAGGTGTTTTGTCTGGGGCAGGTGGCTTAACTCAAGGAGCAAATTCTACACTGTTTCTTGGTGGTAGTCCATCAATCACAACATTAATAGCAACTGTAAGCCCTAATTTGGTGACATATAACGGAGCTTTAGCTCAGGCAGTAAAAGGTACGGCCTATAATAATTTAACTATAAATAAACCAGTAGGAATTGCAGCAACTCCTGCATTAGCTTTTACTTGTGCCGGAAATTTAACACTTACTTCTGGAACCCTTGCTTCTGGTACTTTAACACACACAGTATCCGGCACAACCACAATTACAGGAGGTGTTTTAAGTACAACTAACGTAGCATCAGTTTATAATCTTCAGTCCTTAATTATGATAGGAGGAAGCATTAATGGAACGGCAGGAGGAACCGTAAACGTAGCAACCACCTTCAATGTTAATAGTGGTAGCCCAACAATTGGTCGTTGTGTCCTAAACGTAACAGGATCAACAACTGTTAGTGGATCATTAACATTTAACAACGCAACGGGAGCAAAAACATTCTCCGATATAACTATTAATCCAGGGGGAGTATGGGCAGGAACAGCAGCCATCGCAACACTGTTTACAATTAATGGAAGTTTAACAAATAATGGAACATTAACAATTCCTGGGACAGGCACTTACACATTTAGTGGAGCATCAAAGCTAATAACAGGCAGTTCCCCAATCACTCTTGGACCTGTTGCAATAACTGGAACGTATACTAATATTGATGCTGTTAGCCTTACAATAACAGGTAATTTATCCGGGGCAGGTGGCTTAACACAAGGTCTAAATTCAAGTTTGTTTCTTGGAGGAAACGCCACAATAACATCCATTATAGCGATAGCAAATCCTAATCTAGTAACTTATAACGGAGCAGCAGCGCAAATAGTTAATGGAACCACATATCACCATCTGACTATAAATAAACCAGCAACAATAATTGCAACAATTGCAGCCCCTTTAACTTGTAATGGAAACCTGACTCTTACATTAGGTATTTTAGCTACTAATTCAAGTGCAGTTGTAGCTAATGCCAAAACTCATGCTGTGTTGGGCTCTACTATTATTACAGGAGGGACATTACGAGCAACTAATTCAGGTGATATTATTAACCTTCAATCTGTTATAATGTCTGGAGGGAGTATAAATGGTACAGCAACAGGGACTGTAAATATAGCAACAACCTTAAGTATTGCAAGTGGTGCTCCAACAATTGGACGTGGTAATCTAAATGTTTTAGGATTAACTAGTATTAGTGGGACATTAAATTTTAATAATGCCTCAGGTACAAAAACATTATCAGATATAACTATCAATACTGGTGGAACTTGGACAAGCAGCATGAATTCAGCATTTACTATCCAGGGAAGTTTGACAAATAATGGAACATTAACATCACCCGGGACTGGAGTCTACACTTTTTCTGGGACATCAAAATTAATAACTGGAAGTTCTGCAATTACAATTGGTTCGGCAAAAATTGCGGGAACATATACTAACAGTGATGCCATAAGTCTGACGGTAACAGGAGTGCTTTCAGGGTTAGGGACCTTAACTCAGGGGTCCAGCTCTACATTACTTTTAGGTTTGACCCCAACAATAACGACTCTTTTAGCTTCAGTAAATTCGAATTTGGTGAATTACTATAGAGCAGGTGCTGAAAATGTAAAGGGTACCACATATTATAATTTAACTATTTCAGGTAGCGGAACAAAAACTCTAACAGCAGCGACTGTTGTAGGAGGAAGCCTCTTGATTTCTGCTGGAACATTAGATATTTCAGGAAGCTTATTTGCACTAAGTGTGGCAGGTAATTTTACAAATAATGGATTTTTTACTCAAAGAACCGGTACAGTAACTTTAAATGGCGCTTCCTTACAAACACTTAGTGGCACAGCAGCTACAACATTTTGTAATTTGATTGTTAATAATACTTCAGGAGGAGTTACGCTGGGAATAAATACAACAGTATCAGCTATGTTAACTTTTACTTCAGGAATTATCACAACTGGAGCTTTTAAAGTAATTATTACTTCTGCTTTAGGAACAATAACAGGAGGTGGATTAGGTAAGTTTGTAAACGGTTCCCTTCAAAAAAATATTTCAACTGGGGCAGGTGTTGCCAGGATTTATGAAATAGGTTCTGGTACAGATTATTTACCGATAAACTTAACTTTTGCGAGTGTTACAACTTTAGGAAATGTTACCGCAACCGTTATGAATGGTGAACATCCCAATGTTCTTACTTCTTGCATTGATCCTGCAAAAAGTGTAAATAGGTATTGGCGATTAACAAATTCAGCAACTATATTTACTACCTATTCAGCTACGTGTACTTTTATTGGGGTTCCAACTGATGCAGATGCAGGATCTGCGCCAACAAGTTATTTTATGTCAAATTATAATGCTAGTTGGACAATTTTAACACAAGGTTCTGCTTTAGCAACAACTAACCAAGGGACAGGCATTTCGAATGCTTTAATGGGGGATTTAGCAATAGGAGAAAAGTATGCCGCAAGTGTGAGTATAGCTTCTTCCGCCACATCAATTTGTCCGGGAACAAGTGTAACTTTTACTGCTACACCAACAAATGGAGGGACTACACCCGTTTATCAATGGAAATTGAATGGAGCAAATGTTGGTACTAATTCATCTACTTATTCAAATTCTGCTTTAGCCAATGGAAATATTGTTACTTGCGTGATGACATCAAATGCTTCTTGTGTTACTGGATCACCAGCGACATCGAATGCGATTACTATGATTGTTAATCCAAGTTTACCCGTTAGTGTTAGTATTTCTGCAACTTCTACAGTAATATGTGCAGGGACTTCCGTAACATTTACCGCTTCAAATGTAAATGGAGGAACTACACCAATTTATCAATGGAAATTAAATGGAGTAAATGTTGGCTCAAATGCCTCTACATATATTACTTCTGGTTTAGCAAATGCTGATGCGGTTACTTGCATACTAACATCAAGTGGAAGTTGTGCTATTGGAAGTCCTGCAACTTCGAATAGTTTAACAATGACCGTAAATCCAAATTTACCTGTAAGTGTTTCTATATTAGCTAGTCCGTCTGGTGCGATTTGTTCCGGAACAAGTGTTACTTTTACTGCAACCCCAACAAATGGTGGAATAACTCCAAGTTATCAATGGAAATTAAATGGTGCTAATGTTGGCACAAATTCGAATACTTATTCTAACTCCGCTTTAGCTAATGGGAATATAATTTCTTGTGTTTTAACCTCAAATGCAACTTGTACTTCTGGAAATCCAGCTACCAGTAACTCAATTACACAACTTGTAAATGTTGGAGGTGTTTGGTTAGGAGCAGTTTCAACAGATTGGAGTAATTCATTGAATTGGTGTGGGGGAGTTCCAACAAATGCAACAGATGTTACCATTCCTTCGGGTACTACATTTGCACCTGTATTATCTGCAAATAGTAATTGTCGGAATATTAATATCACTTCAGGGGTAACTCTAAATTTGAATAATAAACAATTAACAGTTTATGGAACTTTTTCTGGGACAGGTTTGTTAAAAGGTTCTACAACATCTTCTATTGTCATTGCCGCAGGATCAGGAAGTGGTGGAACATTCTATATGGATCAAACAATTTTAGGAACTACAAATGTTTTAGCTCAACTTTCTTTGAACCGAAATTCTCAAAGTGCAACTATAGGAAACTCATTGCAAATAATAAATGCTGTAACTATAACTTCAGGGACATTGATTACTGGAAATAATTTAACCTTGCTTTCAAATGCAATTGGAACGGCAAGAGTAGATCAATTAGCTTCAGGTGCTGATATTACAGGCAGCGTTACTGTTCAACGTTATATATCTTCTGGAACCAGTGGGTGGCTTTTAATTGGAGCTCCAGTTTCAGGTGCAACATTGCAGCAATGGACTGATAATTTTACAACAGGTGGATTCCCTGGTTCAACCGATCCAAGTGTTGTTGGAGCATCAATACTTACATATGATGAAACTGTGCTTGGAGTGTATGATAATGGCTATGTTGATCCTACTAACATTACAAATCCTATAGTTGCTGATAAAGGTTATTGGGCTTACGTTATGGGCGCTCCTTTAACTATTGATGTAACAGGTCCTCTTTTGAAAAACACCCAAACATTTCCTGTAACCTATACTAATGACCCAGCTCAGCCTGCATCAGAAGACGGATGGAACCTTATTTCAAACCCATATGCTTCATCCATTGATTGGGATGATACTGCAAATTGGACAAGAGTTAATGTTGATGATGCTGTTTATGGTTATAGTCCTACACTTGATCAATACACAAGTTATGTTGGTGGTATGGGGATAAATGGAGGATCAAATTTAATTGCATCTTCGCAGGGTTTTTTAATTCAAACGAATGGGGCTGCACCAATTCTTAAAATTACGGAAGGGGCAAAAAGTACTGTAGATGCAGCTTTTTTACGTTCTCCTCAACGACACATTACGGATGATTATTTGAGATTTAATTTTAGTGGGAACGGATTTTCGGATGAAACAGTAATTCGGTTTAACGAAAATGCAACTTCCGGCTTTGATAATGGATTAGATGCTGTAAAATTTTATAGCTTTAATGCAAATGTCCCGGGAATAGCCTCGATGCTAAACACTTCATCACTTTCAATCAATGCCTTGCCATTATTTACTTCAGGGGTTTCGGTGCCGATAAAAACAACTGTTGGAGTTTCAGGAACCTATACTATTAAGTTAGACAGTGTTTCAAATCTACCAAAAAATACCTGCATTGTTATAACTGATAGGTTAACGGGAGAAAATTATGATCTAAGGAATACTTCTTCTTTTTCTTTTGCGATAGCAGACACAACAACTTATCCCCGTTTTCTTTTAACAATAGGTGTTCCAATTTCTACATCTTCAGTTGCCCCAACTTGCAGTTATAGTGCTGACGGACTTATTACAGCTTCAGGAGTTGGCTCTGGACCTTGGGATTATATATGGATGGATCCTGCTGATTCGATAGTTCAAGTGCATAACACTTTGAGTACTTCAGATACTTTAAAAAATATTTTTGGCGGTGTGTATACTGTTATTGTTAGCGGAAATTCGGGATCATGTAATAGCATAGAAACTTCAACTGTTGATGTTATTGAACCAAATCAGATAACAGCCATATCATCTATAAAAAACGCAAGTTGTGAGGGAATAGCTGATGGTAGCATTGAAATTTTGGCAGTGAATGCTGGCATAGAACCTTTTGTTTTTAATTGGTCAAACAGCAATTCCACTGCAAATAATACAAATTTATTGCCAAATGTATATACGCTTTCAATTAGTGATAGCACAGGTTGTGTCAAGTCTTATAACTTTACTGTTGGTCAGGATCCAATTGTTGCGGCTAGTTTTTTAATTAGTGCAGATACTGTTTATTTGACAAATAATATTCCTGTAACATTTACAAATTCATCATTATCAGCAACTAGTTACTCTTGGTATTTTGGTGATAATTCAGCCACAGATCATAATTTTAGTACATCCCATTTATATTTGACTGCTGGAATTTATAACGCTATGTTGGTTGTGTCAAATGGAGTTTGTACAGATACTATTATTCATCATATTGTAGTTCTGGATATTCAAACAACAATTAATGAGAGCATTCCCACTTTAAATGTTAATGTTTTTCAAGAAAATAATGGTGTCAATTTAATTTTTGATATGAGTGAAGCTGCAAATGTGATGGTTGAAGTTTATAATGCTTTGGGGCAAAAG
>CAIXIP010000095.1 GCA_903919535.1 uncultured Bacteroidota bacterium
ATTTCGCGCCCATTAGTTATTTTATTTTGGATATTGATGGAGTTATTCAGAATGTAAACTTAAAAGGATGCAATTTAATTGGTTTTGAAAAAAAACAGCTCATAGGAAAACATTTGTCGGTATTTCTAAATGGAGAATATTGTCAGGATGATTATTACCGACATAGGAATCTTGTTATCGAAACTCAACAACAAAATCTTATTGAATCAGAGATCATAAATCATGATGATGAAATTTTAAATGTTTTAATAGAAACAACATATTTAAAAAACAGGATAGGTGATTTCAAAAACCTGCTTACAACAATTACTGATATTTCGGAAAAGAAAAAGCATGAAAACGAAATATTAGAAGCGAAAGAGCGTATGGAAGGGATACTGGAAAATGCGATAAGCAGCATTTGGTCAGTAGATAGAAATTATTCGCTTACTGCTTGTAATACCTTAAGTAAAAAAAAGTTTAAGAATCTCTATAACTTATCGATTTTTCCGGGAGTTTCAATGCTCGAACATATGAGTTTTGAAAAACAAAAACAATGGAAATCATTTTATGATAAAGCATTTGATGGAGAGCACTTTCTGGAAGAGGTAAAAGAAAATATTTGGGACAAGGAATATTATTTTGATATATCATTTAACCCAATCTGGTTAAATGACAAGGTAGATGGAGTGTCAGTTTTTGTGCGTGACATCACAGACCGAAAAAAAACAGAGCTTCAGCTGAAATACAAGGTTAATGAGCTTAACACGTTTATGTACAAAGCAACACATGATCTTCGTTCACCATTGGCATCGTTATCGGGGCTGGTAAAAATAGCCAAAGAAACTGCCGAACAACCTGAGCTCAAAACCTATTTCAACATGATCGACACCAGTGTAAACCGAATGGATAAGCTGCTGATTGACCTGGTGAGTATTGTAAATGTTACGCAAGGTAAACTAACCATTAGTGTAATAAATTTTGAAATATTAATAGATGAAATACTCGAAAGTTTAAAAAACAGACCAGGATTTTCAAGTATTATTTTTAAGAAAAACATCAAATCAGATTCACTTTTTTTTCAATCCGATTTCAGGCTGATTTATTCTGTTTTACAAAACATTATTGACAACGCAATCAAATACAGAAAAGATTCATCTCTGGTTGATGCTATAATTATCATTAACATTTCTATTGTTAAAAATAATGCCCAAATAATAGTATCGGATAATGGTATTGGAATTGCATCTGAGTTACTGGATAAAGTATTCGATATGTTTTTTAGAGCAACGGCAGAATCAACTGGTACGGGTCTTGGATTGTATATTGTAAAAAATTCAGTTGAAAAATTAGGTGGCGAAATAAGAATAGAGAGTGAAGAAAAACATGGCACGTCAGTATTTATTAATCTGCCAAATATATTGGACTAATAAGAGTATTATAAGATTTTGTTCGAATAAAATATAGTATAGCTTAATTGGGCCACAACATACTAGCAGTTTAAGGAAGCGTATCAATAAAATGCTCGAATAATTAATATAAACTTTTCAATATTTCGTTAATTATTACTAAAAAGCATTAACTGTTGAAGCATTACAAATCATAGCCTCAGCAATTAATTTGAACAAAAGTAAAACAATAAAAAAACATTAAAATGAGTGTTACTGACGAAAATAATTTTTCAGAATTACGGATCAAAGCTGAAGAAAAATTAAAAGGAGCAAAAACTAAATCTAAAACTGATTCTTTACTCGATATTGAGCATGAACTGCATGTGCATGAAATTGAGCTCGAAATGCAAAATGAAGAACTTAAAGGAACTCAATTAAAACTAGTCAAATCTCTTATTGATTATACTGAATTATTCGACCTGGCACCTATAGCTTATTTTATTTTGGATGATAACGGTATAATAAAAAACGTAAATGCAAAAGGAGGTATGTTATTAGGAGTTGGTAAAAAACAATTGACAGGAAAACCTTTTTCAATTTTTCTAAAGGACGAAATCAGTCAGGATAATTATTACCGTCATAGAAATCTGGTGATTGAAACAAATGAAATGAAAACTCTTATCAGTGATATCAAAATAGAAGATGGATCAACAATATCAATATTGATAGAAAGTATTAGTGTAAATGATGAGAATGGACATTTTAAACACATTCTTTCCAATGTTACCGATATATCGAGGCAAATATTAAATGAGCGTAAAGTTGAACTTG
>CAIXIP010000096.1 GCA_903919535.1 uncultured Bacteroidota bacterium
TCAACTTCTGCTATTTCCAACAAAATATCAGCACACACTTCAAAATCTTTTTGATTATTATTTGTTCTTCCTTTATAAATTCGCCCCATCTGAACTGCGCTTTGACGCCACATATCTCCAGCTTTTGTAAATTCTTCAGAGATCCCTATCAATTTATCTTCCTGCAAATGATTTGCGGCCTGCTCTAAAAATGCTGCATATAAAAATCGGAAGCCCCCCCCGCCTGTACCTATTTCTTCTTGCATACGAACAACTTGTCCTAAATACAAGCCTGCTTTACGTGGACCTAATTTATCACGCCATTTTCTAATTTGTTTCGAAGTATATTTTATTCCAGCTACTCCTGCAATATTTCCGGGAACATAAAGCATGTCACGTGAATTCCTTTTTATGCCTTTTATTATTCCTTTTCTCAATATTTCATTACTCACTAATTGAACATTTTCAGGAAAATAAATATGTCCTCTAGGAGCCAAAGGTCCTTTTGCAAATCTCACTTTCATCATATCTTCTTCGGATAATAACGAAACACTTTCCATCACAGGATCACTTACTAAATAGTTTCCGTTTTCCTTTCCATATACAATTATGTTATGTGCATTGAAATGAAAACGATATTCTGGAGGAAGGTAAGAAAGGTTATATACACCCACCTGACAACCGACAGGAATGCCTTCTTTTATTTTTTGATCTAAATAATTCTGTGCTTCACTTTCACTTCTAAATTTTTCACGATGAACTTTTACTCCTAATGCTTTACTTGCACGACTAAAAATCCATCCGGGCATTGTTCTGTATGAAATAGCTGGTCCGCCACTAATAACAAGAAAGGGAATATGAATATAAAATATTCCAGACCCCATACCAAATACTAATGGTTCAGTCATAAAATCCAGCCCATGGTATCGCAATAAGCTAGTTGCAACACCATTTTCACAGTGTGCTGTTTGAATATGTTTAAATTCTTTTACCACAATTTTATCCTTTAAATTTTTTTAATTCATCAATAGTTATATCAAAAGTTTTCGCATATTTCTTTAATTTTTCTTCACTTAAAGAATTGAAAACAGTAGGCTTAAAATGACGTTTGATATTAAATTTCCAAAAACCAGTATAACCGGAAAGTATAGTTAGATCCATTAATTTTAATTCCATATAATAATATATTGGACTCTTTTCTCCATTGACAACAGACTTTCGTGCTTCTTCAACCCGCTCTTTAATGTCTTCCCATGCATTATCCAATGCGTCTTTTTTCACTTCCCATCCGGTACTAAGATCAGTTGTATAAGTTCCATCGCTATTTTTAACATAACATACATCACGTGTTATGCCTTCTAATGCTGATTTATCCTGAGGGACGTCTTCTTTTTTCATTTTTTAATAATGAATTTAAATATTTTTCTACTGTTGACTTTGAAATTATTCTTCCGTCCAGAAATCATAAAAGTTAAACCACTGTGTTGGATATCGTTTCAACATTTCCTCTACTTCTTTCACATAATTATCTGATATCTCAATTACTGCTTTTTCAATTTCTTTTTCTCCTCTTGCACGTTTAGGTTCAATTGGTTTTTTAGCAAAAAAATGATAATGGGAATTTGTTTCTTTCACAGCAAAAACAACTGTAATAGGCACACCAAATTTTGCTGCCATAATAAAAGGGCCAGCTGGAAATTTCGCTTTTTTGCCCATAAATACTTTTTCAATTGTTTGGGCTCCTGGCCGAAAACGATCACCATGCATAACAACCCATTCGTTATTAGTAAATGCTTTATGTAATTCAACCAAATGCCCCATATCTCCATCTTTAATACCGATGATGTTGAAATTTTTCTTTTTCATAACATCATCCATATATTCCCTCATTTTGGTAATGTCATTATCATACATTAACACATTAAATTTTGTATCAAGTATTTCAAGCATCTGCCCTGCTATCTCCCAGTTACCAATATGTGCACTTAATAATATACCTCCCTTACCTAGATCTTTCAAGTATCTTAAATTTTCTTTTTGCCCTTCATGCTCTATAGTAAATTTACTTTGCATTCCGGCTAAAAGAGCTGTTTTATCAAGCAAGGTTTGTCCAAAAATATAATAATTCTGGTAACATGCTTTATAGGCTTTCCATTTCGAATAGCCCATAATACCCCTAAAAAACTTTAACGATGTTTTGGTAGATTTTGCAGTTAATAAAAAGTAGAAGGCTACAAATCGCAGAAAAAAATAAGCGATTTGTAGCCCAAAAAATTTAAGTGTAAAAACAAAAAACTTATGTCCTAAAACGCTCCCTTTCGTTTTACCTTCCCACTTGCTTTTGCCGGACATTTTTATTATGCTAATTCCTTTTGACTCACTTTTGCGAAGCAATATTCGTAAAAGTCACTGAATGTATGAATATTAATAAAATCTTCACCAACCACTTTAAATCCAAAATTACTTTCAATTACTACAACTAGGTCGATATAATCTAAGCTATCTAAATCAAGAGTTTCACGCAAATTTGCTGACGGCTCTATTTTTGCAATGTCAACTTCAAACTCTTCAACTAAAAATTCGTTTACTTTCGAAATGATCTCTTCTTTTGTCATGGTAGCGTTTTGTGTTTTGTTATGTTTAGTTTTTATTTTATTTTTTTAATGATAAGTGTTGAGTTAGTACCACCAAACCCAAACGAATTACTTAAAAATGTATCAATATTTTTCTCTGTTGTTTTTGTTGCAATATTTAATTTTGCAGATGCTTCATCAGGATTTTCAAAATTAATATTTGGTGCAACAAAATTATTTTGCATCATTAACATGGAATATACAATTTCACTAGCACCTGCCATCCAACATTCGTGACCAGTCATTGATTTTGTTGAACTAACTAACGGTTTTGAATTACCGAATACTTGATCTATTGCCAATGCTTCTGTACTATCGCCACCAACGGTAGAAGTTGCATGAGCATTTATGTAATCGATTTCACTTTCACCAATATTTGCATCTTTCAATGCCATTTCTAAAGAACGAACCTGGCCATCAACACTTGAATTAGAAATGTGTTCCCCATTCGATGAAAAACCATAACCAATAACTTCAGCTAAGATCGGTGCACCACGTTTTACGGCCGATTCATAATCTTCTAAAATAACTGTTGCTGCTCCTCCACCCGGAACCAAACCATCTCTGTCTCTGTCAAAAGGGCGAGAAGCTTTTGTTGGATCGTTTTCACGAATTGAAAATGCACTTAATCCATCAAAACTGCCAAATGCAAAAGGATTAACTTCCTGAGCTCCTCCACAAATTATATGGTTTTGCAAACCCCATTTTATCATCAAATAACCTAAGCCGATAGAATGAGAACCAGATGCGCATGCAGCACTGATAGTTAAATTAATTCCTTTTAATTTAAATATAGTAGAAAGGTTCATTGTAACAGTACAATTCATAGATTGAAAAATTGAACCAGAACCTATTAATGTTGTATCTTTTTTTTGACGAACAATATCAATCGCCTCCATCACAGCTTTTGCAGAGCTATCGTTACCAAATAAAATACCGGTCTCATGTTTATTCAACCAATCGATATCCATTCCATTATCTTTAGTAGCCTCTAGTGTTGATAGATAAGCATATTCGGCTTCCTGAGATAATTGAATCCGAGCTCTTCTATCTAACAATCCTTTTAACTGAGGAGTTTCAACTTTACCAGTTAATCCTGAACGATACCCCATTGCTTTTCTTTCCGGATCCAAAACAATTCCTGACTTTCCGTGAAATAATGAATCTCTCACAGCATCAAGATTACTGCCTAAACACGACCAAATTCCAACTCCTGTTATTACAACTCTTCTCATCTTTATTTATAAATATTAAGAGTACAAACCTCCGTTAACAGATATCACCTGACCTGAAACATATGATGATTTTTTGGAAGCTAACCAGCCAACCACATCAGCAACTTCTTGAGCTTCGCCAAAACGAGCCATCGGTATCAAAGCCTTAAAATCTTTTTCATTCAGATCATGAGTCATATCCGTTTTAATAAATCCAGGAGCTACAGCGTTCACCGTAATTCCTCTTCGACCAACTTCTTGTGACAATGCTTTTGTTGCACCAATTACAGCGGCTTTAGAAGCAGAGTAATTTGTTTGACCTGGTAAACCTTTTAATCCTGATAATGAAACAACACTGATAATTCGGCCATATTTTTTTATCAGCATATCTTTTACGATTAATCTCGTAACATTAAAAAAACCATCAACAGCAATATCCATAACTGAATTCCATTCAGCATTACTCATCCACATCAATAAATTATCCTTACGTATTCCAGCATTATTAACTAACACTTCAATGGCTTTTGTTTCTTTATGAGTTTCCATCCAAACACCCAATACTTGATCTACTTCAGTTTGTTTTGAAACATCAAACTTCATCAGTTCCCCTTCAACACCTTTGCTTTTAACTAATTCGAGCGTTTTTGTCGCTTCATCAATATTTGATTGATAATTAATTAAAATATTGTATCCCATTTCGGCCAACTCTAAACAAATGGCTTTCCCTATTCCACGAGAACCTCCCGTTACTAATGCATATTTTATCATATTCGATATTTGACGTAAATGCAAATTTAGAAAAAATAATTAAATACAATTATCTAATATTCATTAAAAAAAAAGGAAAGAAAAGGAACTATTTTAGGTAAATAAAGACTTTTATAGCTTAATTAATAAAAAATAATTGACTTTATGCTATTTTAGGATTAATAGTATATTTGCTTTCCAAAAAAAAAATTATGACCTTTTTCTCTAAAGACACAAAAACAGCACTTCAAGCAAAAGAATATGCACAGTGGATAGCTTTTGCACCTATGGTTTTTCAAGCTACACGTGCATTACGCGACTTTAATATTTTATCAACGGTCCATGAGGCCGGGAAAAAAGGAATTACAATTGAAGACGTATCTGAAAAATTAAAATTCCCTTATTATGGCGCCAGAGTATTGATGGAAGCAGGGTTAGGAATTGGATTGCTATTAGTTAATGATGATAAATACACCTTAACAAAAACTGGTTACATTATTTTAACTGACCAACTAACACGTGTAAACCTTGACTTTTCGCATGATGTGTGCTATGAAGCGCTATTTACATTGGACAAGTCTATTTTAAATGGAAAACCGGAAGGATTAAAAGTTTTTGGAACCTGGAAAACTGTATACGAAGGATTAGCTCATCTGCAGCCACAAGTTCAAAAAAGCTGGTTCGCTTTCGATCATTATTATTCAGATGATTCTTTCCCTGAAGTTTTGCCACATGTGTATAAAAACAAGCCGAAAAAATTATTAGATATTGGTGGGAACACAGGTAAATGGGCTATTGCAAGTGCAAAACATGATGCTGATGTCCATGTTACGATAATGGATTTGCCAGGACAAACTGATATGGCAAAAAAGAATATTGATTCATTAGGTCTATCAAACAGAGTTGATTTTTATCAAACAAATATTTTAGATGAATCGCTTCCTTTTCCAAAAGGATTTGATGCAATTTGGATGAGCCAGTTTTTAGATTGCTTCTCCGATTCAGAAATTATTTCAATTCTTACCCGTTGCAATAAAGCATTAAATGAAAATGGTTCTGTTTATATCTTAGAGCCATTTTGGGACAATCAAAGATTTGAAGCAGCAGCATTTAGTTTGCAAATGACCTCTTTATATTTTACAGCAATCGCAAATGGAAATAGCCAAATGTACAATTCTTCAATATTTATAAAATTAGTTGAGAAATCAGGTTTTATTGTTGATGAAATTATCCCTGGGGTTGGCGTTTCTCATACTTTGTTGAAATGCAAAAAGAAGTAATTTTTTCGCAAAAAAGCTTATTTTTCGTTACACAAAAATCCCTCGCAAGTAATTGTAAGGGATTTTTCGATTTAACCTTTTTTTTGTTCTTCTATGTTAAGTGTTTTTAAAATATTTCTGATTTTAATCCTATGAAACGATTTCTCTTTCTTTTTTTAATATCTATAATATCAACTACTTTATTTTCTCAAACAAATAAAACTTTTAGTGATTCGAACTTCAATAAAGGTGATATTATAAGAGTTCCGAATTTGGATATCGAATTATTAAATCGGGAGAAGGATGTTAAAAACGACTCCCTTGAAGCTCTTGTTGATTTTTTACAAAAGCATAGTAATCTAAAGTTTGAGTTAGCTTGCCATACAGATTCGAGAGGGAATTTAGCCGGAAATCAACAGTCATCTCAATACAGAGCTGACGGAATTCTTAAATACCTTATCAAGTATAAAAACATTAATCCGGATATGATCACAGCCAAAGGGTACGGAGAAACAAAATTACTGATTCAAGACCCTGTAATTGCAAATGCAAAAACTAAAGAAGAAAAAGAAAAATTGCATTTAATTAACAGAAGAATAGAATTAATAGTAAAATAATTTCGCTTCAATTACTCTTCTACTTTGTGATGCAATGATTCTTCTGCAGCCTTTTTTATTACCTGATGCGATTCCTCATCACCCAAATATTTTTCAATAGCTGTGTGACCAACATAAATCAATGGTGTTAAAACAACTGCAATTATCAATTTAAATGTGTAACCTGTTAAAGCTGCATTCAAGAACACTGAGGTTGTCATTTTACCGGGTAACCAAAAGGCAATTCCTAATACAACAAATGTATCAATCAACTGCGAAATAACTGTAGAACCAGTACTTCTAAGCCAGATCATTTTACCACCTGTTTTATCTCGAAGCAACCAAAATATTGAAACATCTATAAATTGTGAAAGCAAGAAAGCAACTAAACTTCCGACAATAATCCATAAGCTTTGACCAAATACAGCATAAAACTGAGTATCAGAAACTGTTGAAATCCCAACAGCAGCAGGAACTTTTATAGCTAAAAATAATATTACAAATGCATAAGCTATCAAAGAAGCTGTAATTAATGAAAGTTTTTTTACACCTGACCTTCCGTAATATTCATTTATCAAATCTGTTGTAATAAAAACAACTGGCCAGGGGATGATACCAATACTCATTATAAATGGACCGATATGAATAAGCTTTCCACCTATCAATTCAGCAACAATAGCATTTGTAATAAAAATACCTGCCAATACAATAAAAACTAAATTACGTTTTGAAGAGAATATCATTTCAAAAATTATAAAAAACTATTCAACATTTTCATCCAAAAATTCCATTATTGCATCATAAATAAACCTTAAGTCATCATTACTAATACAATATGGAGGAAGCACATATAATACATTACCAAGCGGACGAAGAATAATTCCGCGCGATATAAAAAACTCAGAAATAATTTCTGATAATGAATTTAGATAATTTGTTTTCTCATTCGTTTTAACCTCAAAAGCGATAATTGTTCCTAATTGCCGAACATCGATTAATGCTTTATGTGATTGTATTTTTTGCATAAACAATTTATGCTGTTGATCTATTCGTTTAATATTTTCAAATGCTTCAGGTTTATCAAACAAATCCATACTTGCCAACGATGCCGAGCAAGCTGTTGGATTTGCAGTATATGAATGGCCATGAAAAAAAGTTTTCATTTTATCGTCACTCATAAATGCATCGTAAATAAATTGAGCACAACTTGTCACTCCCAAAGGCATTACACCTCCAGTAAGTCCTTTGCTCAAACATATAATATCAGCTTTATGCTCTAAATGATCACTGGCAAAAAATTTGCCAGTACGACCGAAACCTGTCATCACCTCATCAGCAATTGTGATCACTTTTTTATCCCGACACATTTTTATTAACTTATCCAATACTTCCGAGGAATACATTACCATTCCTCCTGCACCTTGAACCAATGGCTCAAAAATAAAAGCGGCAATATCATCTTGCTTTAAGGCATTATTCAATGCATTTATTGATTCTTCTTCCTTTCCTTCTACAGGAACAGGAATATGAATTACATCAAACAACAATTTTGCAAAAGGAAGATTGAATGCATTACGAGCCCCTACACTCATCCCACCAAACGTATCACCATGATACCCATTCTCGAATGCAATAACCTTAGTTTTACTAATTGACAAATTACTCCAATACTGAAAAGCCATTTTCAAAGCTACTTCCACAGCCGTTGAGCCATTATCTGAATAAAATATTTTTGATTGATTGGCTGGAAGCCGCTTCAATAAACGTTCTGCAAGCTGAACAGCCGGTTCGTGTGTAAAACCAGAAAATATTGCATGCTCTAATGTTTGTAGCTGTTCCGATACTTTTTTAGTTAAATAGGGATGACAATGCCCGTGCACATTAACCCACCAAGAGGCAATACCATCGATGTATCTCTTCCCTTTTTCATCATAAAAACAAGCTCCTTCACCTCTTACGATAGAAATTGGCTGTGGTGCAATTTTTACTTGTGTGAACGGATGCCACACTACTTTTTTATCTCGTTCTTGTAATGTCATAAAATAGAAATCCCATCAAAAATATGCATTTTAATGGGATTTTTTTAATTCAAACTTTTAGTAATATTCCTATTATTACCAATATTAAATATTTTTCATATACTCAAATTCTTTTGCGTAACGCGAAATAACTTCTTGATTAATTTCACTTTCTTTATTGATTCGACCTAACAACTTTAATTTGCTATATTCCATTATTATATCAGTAGATAATGGATGTGGAGGGCCATTAAAAACAATACCTAATATATTAAACCCTCTGTTTTTGATAGCATCTATTGATAATAATGAATGGTTGATGCTTCCCAAATAATTTTGGATAACCAAAACTACTTCTGCATCAAACTTTCCAATCATATCAATCATAAACTCCTTACGATTTAATGGAACCATTAACCCTCCTGCTCCCTCAATAACTAATGTATTATTTGTTTGTGGAATAGTAATGCTATCTAAACCTATATCAACCCCTTCTAATTCAGCTGCTGCGTGTGGCGACATATATTGCTTTAATGAATAGGCTTCGGGATGAATTACACTGTCTGTATTTGTGATCCACTTCTTTAATTTTGCAGTATCCGTTGAAAAAAAATTACCGGTCTGAACTGGTTTCCAATAATCTGCTTTTAAAGCCTCAACAAGCACCGCAGAGACTACTGTTTTTCCAACATCAGTCCCAATTCCTGTAACGAATATTTTTCTCATAGAGTAATTAAGTATAGAAATTTTAACGAATTTATTATAATTAAGTTACTTTTTGACTTTTTCTTTTGAAAATTTTCAACAGTGAACTTATCAATTCATCCAAATCTTCTTTTGTATTAAAGGAATGAATACAGATTCGCAACCTTTCTTTCCCTTTAGGAACAGTTGGGCTTAAGATAGGGCGTACATCAAACCCAGACTTTTCCAAAAGCTTAGAAATCCGTTTTACTTCTTCATTTCCAGTTATAACAATGCACTGGATCGGACTGTAGCTTTCAATAAGCTGAATGTCTTTATTTTTTGAAATGCGACTTTTAAAGCGTTCAATTAAGAAATCCAATTTTTTAATTTCCGGATTACTTTTTTCAAGTAATTGATAGGCTTGATTTATTGTAACAAGACTTTTCAACGGTAATGCAGTTGTATATATAAATGAACGTGAAAAATTTATTAAATAACTACGCAACAATTCACTTCCTAGAATAACTGCACCATGGCAGCCAAGCGCTTTACCAAACGTGTGAACGCGCGCGAAAATATCTTTTTCTATTTTAAATTCCTGAACCAAGCCTTTACCTTTATTAGCTTTAATGCCTGTTGCATGAGCTTCATCAACAATTAAATTTGCTTTGTATTTTTTACATAATAAAGCAATTTCTTTTAAAGGAGAATGATCTCCATCCATTGAATAAATTGTTTCAATAGCCACATATATTAATCCTGTAGCAATTTTCAACCGTTCTTCTAAATGTTTCAGATCATTATGACGAAACATGAATGCAGATGCCGCAGATAATTTTATTCCATCGCGTACTGAAGCATGCACCAATTCATCATAAATAATGGTAGAGCCTGTTTTACCTAAAGAAGAAAACAAACCAATATTAGCATCATATCCAGAGTTAAATATCAAGCTATTTGCGGCATTATGAAATTTCGCAATACGCTTTTCCAACTGCTCAGCATAAGCTACATTCCCTGTCAATAAACGAGAACCTGTAGAACCATTTTTTTGATCAGATAACGAAGCAAATTCTTTACTGCTATTTTTTCTAAGTTCTTCTGAACGAGCAAAGCCTAAATAATCGTTACTGCAAAAATCAATCAGATGACCTTTGTTACTCAGTTTACGCAAAGCATTTTGATCTTTTCTATTTTGAAGAGATTGGTGCAAGAATGTATCAGCTGTAAAGTTCATATATTATTATTGGTGATTTGAATTTACAGCAATGACATAAAAAAATATAATTTAATGATGATGATCAGCAGAAACGTGTTCTAGTTTTCCTTTTCCATTAAATGCTTTGCGAGGAGTTAAACCAAAAATTCTGAACATTTCCATATCCTCATTAAACTCTGGATTTGGAGTAGTCAATAATTTATCACCTGCAAAAATGGAATTTGCACCAGCCAAGAAGCACAATGCTTGCCCTTCAAGACTCATTTGAGTGCGTCCTGCAGATAAACGCACAACAGCTTTCGGCATTACAATTCGGGTTGTCGCAATCATTCGAACCATATCCCAGATTGGCAGCAATGGCTGATTTTCCATTGGTGTACCTGCTACAGGGACTAAAGCATTGATAGGCACTGAATCAGGAATTTCATCTAATGACGACAGTGTATGCAACATTTTTACACGATCCTCTACACTTTCGCCCATTCCGATAATACCACCCGAGCAAACTGATATTTTTGCTTTCTGAACATTTTTGATGGTATCTAAACGATCATCGTACTTACGCGTAGTAATAATTTTTTTATAATTATCTTCTGAAGTATCAATATTGTGATTGTATGCGTATAATCCTGCATCTGCAAGCTTTTGGGCTTGCTCTTCAGTAAGCATACCAAGGGTACAGCATACTTCCATATCTTTTGCATTCACCCCTTTTACCATTTCCAGTACACGTTCAAAATCGCTGTTGTCACGTACTTCGCGCCATGCAGCACCCATGCATAATCGTGATGCGCCATTTGACTTAGCTATATCAGCAGCACCAAGCACTTCATCAACAGTCATTAATTTATGAGCTTCCACACCGGTATTGTATTTTACTGATTGAGGGCAATAACCACAATCTTCGGCACAACCACCTGTTTTTATTGATATAAGTGAACTTACCTGAACCTCACTAGGATTATTATTCGCACGGTGAACTTCTTGCCCACGATTTACAAGTTCCAATAAAGGAGTATTATAAACTTCTAATATTTGTTCAACTGTCCAATTTTTTCTCTCCACTGACATGTTTGTTTTATTTTTTGAATGAATTGCAAAGATAAAATTTTATAGCATCAAATTATCAATTTCAAATTCAGATTTTCTAAAATGTCCTTCTTCAAATCATCGCATTAACATATCTTTGCAAAATGCGTATCGATATTATTACAGTTTTACCCCAATTATTAGAAAGTCCGTTTCAACATAGCATATTAAAACGTGCTATTGACAAAGGTTTAGTAGAGGTAAATCTCATTAATTTGCGTGATTACTCCACTCACAAACAAAAAAGTGTGGATGATTATGCTTTTGGTGGTGGTGCCGGAATGGTGATGGGTATTGAACCTATAGCCAATTGTATTAATTCGCTTAAATCTGAAAGAAATTATGATGAAGTAATATATACCAGTCCAGATGGAGAATTATTGAGTCAAAAAATGTCGAATCAGATCTCTACACTTAATAATATCATCATTCTATGCGGACATTATAAAGGTATAGACGAGCGTGTCCGCGAACATTTTATCACCAAGGAAATTTCAATTGGTGATTATGTGCTTTCTGGTGGAGAATTAGCCGCTGCCGTTATCTGCGATAGCGTTATTCGTATTATCCCAGGTGCAATTTCAGATGAAACATCAGCATTAACGGATTCTTTTCAGGATAATTTACTGGCGCCACCTGTTTATACACGTCCGGCAGAATACAATGGCTGGAAAGTGCCTGAAATATTATTATCTGGGCATACAGCTAATATTGATAATTGGCGTCATGATCAAAGTTTGGAACGAACAAAAAAACGCAGACCCGACCTGCTGAAATAAAAATTTTAAGAATTGTTTTTCCATTTAAAAAAATTAAAGTACATTTGCAATCCTTTTTAAGGGAATATATTGATGTAACCTAGTAAAAACAAAGATTATGAGCACATTATTAAAATACGCAGAAGAGCAATTAACAGTAAAAGCAACACATCCGTCATTTAAAGCCGGAGATACAGTTACTGTGCATTATAAAATTAAAGAAGGTGATAAAGAACGCGTTCAGCAATACCAAGGTGTTGTTATTCAGCGTAAAGGAGCTGGTGTTACTGAATCATTTACTGTTCGTAAGATCAGTAATAACGTTGGTGTAGAACGTGTATTCCCAGTTAATTCACCTTATATTGACAAGATAGAAGTAAACAAAGTTGGTGTTGTTCGCAGAGCTCGTTTATATTATTTACGTGCATTAACTGGTAAAGCAGCTCGTATCGAAGAGAAAAAACAATAATTTATTGACATAATTAATAAGAACCCTTTCTGCTACGCGGATTGGGTTTTTTTATTTTTCATGATTCCGAATAACATTATAAGGAAGAAATGATTCAAAATACCCATTAAAATGACCATCACAGAAGAAATAGAAAGGCGCAGAACATTTGGTATTATTGCTCATCCCGATGCCGGAAAAACAACTCTAACTGAAAAATTATTATTATTCGGTGGAGCAATTCAAACGGCAGGTGCAGTAAAATCAAATAAAATAAAAAAACATACTACTTCCGACTTTATGGAAATAGAGCGCCAGAGGGGTATTTCGGTGGCTACTTCTGTTATGGGTTTTGAATACAAAGGAGTAAAAATAAATTTACTGGATACTCCCGGCCATGAAGATTTTGCTGAAGACACTTATCGCACTCTAACTGCTGTTGATAGCGTTGTGATGCTTATCGACTGTGCAAAAGGTGTTGAACCTCAAACACGAAAACTACTTGAAGTTTGTCGTATGCGAAGCACGCCAGTAATTGTATTTATCAATAAATTAGATAGAGAAGGTAAAGATCCTTTTGATTTATTGGAGGAAATTGAAAAAGAATTGCGTATTGACTTGCGTCCATTGAGTTGGCCAATCAGTATGGGAAAAACATTCAAAGGCGTTTATAATCTATATGAAAAAAGCTTAACAGTTTTTAATTCCGGGGAAAAACAAACGGATGAAAATTCGATCGAAATAAAAGACTTAAAAGATGGAACATTGGACAAACTGATTGGTGAAGATTATGCCAATACGTTGAGAAATGATGTTGAATTGTTAGAAGCTGGTTATCCAAAATTTGATATGGAAGAATATGCAGAAGCAATGGTTTCTCCCGTATTTTTTGGAAGTGCTGTAAATAATTTTGGAGTACGTGAATTGTTAGATGCATTTATCAGAATTGCCCCTGCTCCAAAAGGAAGAACAACGGATTTAAAAGAAGTAAAACCCGAAGACAAAAACTTCAGTGGATTTATTTTTAAGATACACGCCAACCTTGACCCTAAACACCGCGATAGAATCGCATTTTTAAGAATTGTTTCGGGAAAATTTGAGCGCAACAAAAATTATTATCATGTTCGTGAAAACCGTAGCATGAAGTTTTCTAATCCTACCGCTTTCATGGCACAAGATAAAAGTGTTGTAGACGAGGCCTTTCCCGGAGATATCATTGGTTTGTATGACTCAAGTAATTTTAAAATAGGTGATACATTAACTGAAGGAGAAAAAATGAACTTCAGCGGTATTCCTCAATTTTCGCCAGAGTTGTTTAAATATGTGGTAAATGCCGACCCTTTAAAAACAAAACAATTAAATAAGGGGCTTGAGCAGTTGACAGATGAAGGTGTTGCGCAATTATTTACAAAAAAAACTGACAACAGAAAAGTGCTTGGAACTGTCGGAGCATTGCAATTTGAAGTTATTCAACACCGTTTAAAAAGCGAATATTCTGCTTCCTGTAATTTTGAACATATTTCGCTATTCAAAGCATGTTGGATAAGTTGCAAAGACAAAAAGAAATTAGAAGAATTTATTTTTGAAAAGGCACACCACATGGCTACTGACAAGGAAAACCGTCCTGTGTTTCTTGCTGAATCAGCTTGGGCATTACAAATGGCTCAAGAAAAAAACCCGGAAATAAAATTCCATTTCATATCGGAGTTTAAGGACGAGTAAGATTTCCTTATACCTCACAAAAGAAGCAGGACAATCCATCGATAATTTCATAGGATACAACCTTTGCTTTTTCGCATTTTAAAAACCGCAAAAAAAAACGACTTCACCTTGTGTAACGCAATTTTATTGCTGATTACCATCATTTTCAAAAATATTTTTCTCGTCTACTTTTACGCTGAAACTTTAGAACTAATTCTGATTTCTCACTAATTTCAATCGTAATATTTATGAAAAAAATACTCGCTCTAAGCCTTTTATTTGCAACTAACAGTTTATTTGCTGATGATGCACCTAATATTACAAGCCCTAATGCTGCAGTTATTTGTAGTGGTGGAACAGTTACTATTGCCTTAACTACTGACATTGAAGCAAACTTTACTTGGATAGCAAATAATAATCCTAATACAACTGGAGAAAGCACTACTATTCAAACAACAAGCACATTAAGTAATACCATTACAAACACTTCAACGTCCGCACAAATAGTTACTTACACGATTACGGCAACTCATGACGGACACACAACTACACAAACAGTTACTGTTACAGTTTATCCTAAACCTTTAATGACAAGCGCCAGTGCAATAAGTATTTGTAGTGGTAATTTGGTTTCCATCCCCTTGACAAGTTCACCAAATTCAACCTATACATGGATTGCAACCAACAATCCTAACACAACAGGAGAGAGTATCACAATTCAATCAAACAATCTACTGAACAATACGATAATAAATTTGTTAGGCACTTCACAAATAGTGACATATACGGTTACACCTACTTCAATTATTGGTAGCTGTTTAGGAACACCTCAAACTGTTACTGTTACTGTTAACCCGAAACCTATTATGACAAGCACTAGTGCAATAAGCATTTGTAGCGAAAATCTGGTTTCTATTCCCTTGGCAAGCTCACCTGCTTCTACCTATACATGGATTGCTACCAACAATCCTAACACAACAGGAGAGAGCATTACAATTCAATCAACAAATACATTAAGTAATTCTATAACTAATAACTCTGTTACAGCAGAAAATGTTGTATACACGGTTACACCTACTTCAACTATTGGAAACTGTTCAGGAACAACTCAAACAGTTACTGTTACAGTCAATCCGAAACCTATAATGACAAGTGCAAGCATGGCTATCATTTGCAGTGAAGAAACTGTTAATATTCCATTAACTAGTTCAACAACGGCAACTTATTCTTGGATTGCCAACAACAACGCGAATACTACAGGAGAAAGCACTACAATTCAATCAACAAATATATTAAGTAATTCTATAACAAATAACTCTGTTACAGCAGAAAATGTTGTATACACGGTAACACCTATTTCAACTATTGGAAACTGTTCAGGAGCACCTCAAACAGTTACTGTTACGGTTAAGCCTAAACCTATTATAACACTTTCTTCAAATACACAATCTTTTTGTGATGGTGGATCAACAAATATCACGATTACATCTAGTGTTTCAGGAACTACTATATCCTGGAATGCAATTCAATCACTTGTAAGCGGTGCCACAAGTGGAACATCTTATTTAATTACAGATATTTTAAATATAACAAGCACAAGCCAAGGCTCTGCTGTTTACACAGTTACATCTTCCGCAGACGGATGTTTGGGGATACCCGTTAATACAACCGTTACGGTTAATCCAATTGATGATGCATCATTTAACTACCCCAACTCTACTTTCTGTGAATCAGGAACAAATCCGCTTCCTTTTATATCAGGTTATAATGGAGGGCTTTTTAGTTCTACATCAGGTTTGACATTTACAAGTATGAATACTGGCGAAATTGATTTAGCTTCAAGCACATTAGGAACATACATTGTTACCTACACAACAACTAACTTATGCCCTAACACAAATACGGCTAATGTGACAATTACAAATGCACCTATTGCTGCATTTAGCTTCCCCTCAAATGCTACATCATTTTGTCAGAGCGATTCTAATCCATTACCATTAGTTGGGGGGGGTGCTTTTATCGGCAGTTTCAATTCAAATCCTAATGGATTGGTGTTCGCAAACTCTTCTGGTCAGATAGATTTAATAAACTCCATACCAGGTGTCTATACAATAACAAATACTATCGCTGCCGCTAATGGGTGTGCCACAAGTATTGATTCGCTTTTAATTTCAATAAATTTACCTGCTACCGCAAACGCTGGGGTAGATGGCACTATTTGTTCAGGAAAAACTTTTACTGTTTCAGGTGCTACAATCGGAGGAAGTGCTATAAATTTTGCTTGGACAACATCGGGTTCAGGAAATTTCGATAATTCAAACACACTAAATGCCATTTATACCCCATCAAATGCGGACATTATATCTGGTAGTGTAGTAATAACTATTACTACTAACGATCCTGTAGGTGTTTGTGGTGCTGTGAGTGATGATTTAGTTTTAACAATAAATGCGACACCACAACCACCGATAGTTGAGAATAACGCCATATTTAATTGCATAGGTGCACAAGTTGATCCAATTAATGCTACTGGCACAGGAGGTATTGTTACCTGGTATTCTGATGCTGCATTATTAAGCATAATTAACACAGGCAATACCTTCACTCCTGTTGGTTTAACTACTTCAACATCACTTTGGCTAACTGAAACAGTTGGATCTTGCCAAAGTGATCCGGAACAAGTAAGCATTACTTTAAATCCATTGCCAGTAGCAAATGCTTCAGGCATTGCAGTAACACAGGCAAATTGTGGAGAAACAGGCTCTATCAACGGAGTGACGATTGCATCAGGACAAATGCCTTATACATTTTTATGGGTTGATTCTAATTCAAATAATATAGGAAACAATTTAGACATAACAAATCTGGTAGCTGGCGCATATTCGCTAACTGTCACAGATGGGAATGGGTGCTCATCTACCCTCGGTCCAGTAGCTGTTTCTTCTACCACAGATGTTGTTTCAGACTTTTCTGTTAGTCAAGTAACGGGAGAAACACCTTTATCAGTGAACTTTACTAATAATAGCACAGGGGCAACCAATTATCTATGGCAATTTGGTACTACAGAAACTTCCACTGAAAGCAATCCAACATATATCTATATTCCTTTGGGAAATTTTACTGTTTGTTTAATTGCCAGTAATGATGTAGGATGTGCAGATACTACTTGCTCACCAATAGACGTTTACATTAATTCCACTTTTGTTATTCCTAATGTATTTACACCCAATAGCGATAATGTAAACGACCTGTTTTTTATTCAAAGTAAAGGATTGGAATCAATGGATACAGAAATCTACAATCGTTGGGGAATAAAAGTCTTTGAATGGCACACAATTGATGGAGCATGGGATGGACGCAACTCAAGTGGAGATTTTGCACCTGAGGGAACTTATTATTTCATCCTGAAAGCTACTGGAGTTGATGGAAAGAAATATTTAGAAAAAGGAGCGCTTACATTAATGAGGTAGCGAATTATTTATCAGAGAATTTAATAAAGAGAAATACTATTAACGGAAATTACAGAAATGATTTTAACCATGAAATTGCGTCTTCTTCATTGGTTAATATTCGTGTTGGAGTAATTGGATGATTAAACGACATGTAAGCTTGTCCCATTAATTTCTGGGCTATGTTATTTACAACAAAAGCGCTTGCTAAGGTGTATTTATTGGCCTCTTCACTTGCCGCATATTGCCTGGCTTCAGTATTGGCTAAAGTAAAATTCCCTGCAATAAATAATAGTGGATATTTCTTCCCACCACCAATTTCTTTAAATGCCTGAACCATCTGCTTCCCATCAATTATATTCATTGTTCGATTGGCCTTCATAAATATTTGAATAATCCCATCATTCCGCATTGAAACGATTGATGCATCCAAATCCAATTCTTTTATAATTGTAGGTTCTTCGTTCATCTTATCTATTAGATATTCAAAGTTATGTTAAAAAAATTAAATAGAATTATTGACTTATTAGAGTGACGAAACTTCTATGCTTTCAACAATCAGCATACTTCCATCTGAGTCAAGTTCTTTAAGTTGAACTTGTTTTAATTGATTGATGAAATTAGGATTGTATGCTGTTTTTACTTTTATATAATTATCAGTAAATCCGTGCATAAAACCATCTTTATTATCCGACTCAAAAAGAACAGTGCGAGTTTCACCAATATGTTGTTGATAAAAGTGACGTAATTTTTTTGCAGAAAGAATGCGTAGCATTTTATTACGTTTCTTGCGAACTGCCATCGGAACAATATTTTTTATTGATATAGCATCTGTGTTATCACGTTCAGAATATGTAAAAACATGCAAGTAGGAAATATCTAATTCATTCAGAAAATTATAAGTATCCAAAAAGTCCTCATCTGTTTCTCCGGGAAAACCAACAATCACATCCACCCCAATACAACAATGTGGCATTAGTGTTTTTATTTTTGCAACTCTATCTGAATATAATTCGCGCAAATAGCGTCTTCTCATTGATTTCAAGACCTTATTACTTCCTGATTGCAAAGGAATATGAAAATGCGGAACGAAACTTTTTGATGTGGAAACATACTCAATAATTTCATCCTTCAATAAATTTGGTTCGATAGAAGATATCCGAAAACGCGCAATATCTTTTACTTTATCTAATGCTTTTACAAGATCAAAAAAGGTTTCTTCTTGTTTTTCAGAAGCAGTAATCTGAGTTCCGAAATCACCAAGATTTACACCTGTAAGTACAATTTCTTTTACATTTTGTGATGCAATTTCGGTTGCATTTTTCACTGCATTTAGGATAGAATCACTTCTACTACTCCCTCTTGCTAAAGGAATCGTACAAAATGAACAATTATAATCACAACCATCTTGCACTTTCAGAAAAACCCTTGTACGATCTCCAAAGGAATAGGAATCAACAAAAAAATTTGCTTCTTCTATCTCACAGCTATATACTTCTGCTTTTGTTTTTTTTGTAAGATCACTTAAATAATTGAGCAATTTAAATTTTTCGGAAGCACCTAAAACGAGATCCACACCGTCAATATTAGCAATTTCTTCAGGTTTCAACTGTGCATAACAACCAACAATTACTACATATGCATCAGGTGAAACACTTAGTGCTGATTTTACAATTTGCTTACATTCTTTATCCGCATTGGATGTAACGGAACAAGTATTTATAACATATACATCTGCAGATTGCGCAAAATCTACTTTTTGGTAACCGTTATCCTCAAACAAACGCGATATAGTGCTCGTTTCTGAGAAATTTAGTTTACAACCTAATGTATGAAATGCGACTCGTTTCAATTATTTCTGATTTAAAATTTGGGATTGCGAAAATACTAAATATCTGTGAACCATTTATTAATGGTTTAATCCATTTTCAGAATTTCACTTCTAACAATTCAATAAAATAGGAAAAAAGAATTAGTCTCTTGTTCAAAAAACTGTTAATAAGAGAAGTTTTGCAGCGTGATTTTTTAATGAATAATTGACTAAACTTGAAGAATAATAAAACTTGCTGAACAAATTTCATTTTTTATCAAAAAAATGAGACAACAAAAAAACTGATATTCATGAAAAAACAATTCCTATATCTTTCAATAATACTATTGATTGCAGCATGTTCAACAAAAGTCGAAAAGAAAATAGATACTCGTACCGTTTTCAAATACAATGAAATGGGAGCTCTTACGTCTCTTGACCCTGCGGCTGCCCGTACTTTTGAAAACATCTGGGTTGTTAATCAATTGTACAATGGGTTAGTACAAATGAACGATTCATTGCATATTGAGCCGTCTATCGCCAAATCATGGACAATTTCAGGTGACGGATTAACATACACTTTCAATTTAAATTCGAATGTTTTATTCCATGACAACAAATATTTTGAAAACGGAAAAGGCAGAAAAGTAGTTGCAAGCGATTTTGTTTACAGTTTTAATCGTTTGTTAGACCCGAAAGTTTCAAGTGCCACATCATTGCTTTCACAAGTAGATATGCGTGATCAAAAAGGTTTTGAGGCAACAAACGATAGTACTTTTATTGTGCATCTTTCAAAACCATTTACTCCGTTTTTAGGAATCCTTACTATGAAATATTTTTCGGTTATCCCGAAAGAAGTTGTCGAAAAATACGGTGAAGATTTTCGAAGAAATCCAGTTGGTACAGGTCCATTTAGATTTAAAATGTGGGAAGAAGGCTCAAAAATGGTTGTCGTTAAAAATGAAAACTATTTTGAATTTGAGAACACGAAAAGACTTCCATATTTGGATGCTGTTTCAATTTCATTTATTAAGGACAAAGAAACTTCATTCCTTGATTTCTTGCAAGGCAATGTAGATATGGTTTCAGGAATAGATGCTATCAATACAAACGAAGTTTTGACAACAGAAGGTCAATTAAATGACAAATACAAAAACCAGTTCAGTATTCAAACTCAACCTTATTTAAAAACAGATTATTTAGGATTTTTAATTGACGAGAATTTACCTGTTCTTAAAAACTCTCCTTTAAAAATAAAAGCTCTTCGACAAGCCATTAATTATGGATTTGACAGAAAAAAAATGGTTAAGTATTTAAGAAGAAATCTTGGAATACCTGCTACAGCGGGTTTCATTCCTGTTGGTTTACCTTCGTTCGATTCATCAAAAGTGAAAGGGTATGATTACAATCCTGATAAAGTAAGAGAATTACTCTTTTTAGCAGGTTTTCCTGATGGTAAAGACTTACCAGAAATTTCTCTTGCAACTACCGAACAATATCTTGAATTAGCTGAATACATTCAATCCCAACTAGCCGAATTTGGAATTAAAATGAAAATTGATGTTCAAAAAGCGTCTGTTTTAACTGAAGCAATCGCAAGTTCAAAAGTTAATTTCTTTCGTAAATCATGGGTAGCAGATTATCCTGATGCAGAAAATTTTTTATCATTATTCTATAGTAAAAATTGGAGTCCAAAGGGATTTAACTACACACATTATTTTAATCCTCAATTTGACATCTTGTATGAAAAATCACAGGAAGAATTAAATGATTCGATACGCAATGATTATTACCGTCAAATGGATCGATTATTAATTGATAATGCACCTATAGTTCCATTATATTATGACCAAGTAGTTCGTTTAGTTCAGAATAATATCAGTGGATTAACTTCCAATCCGATGAATTTGCTTTCGCTCAAAAAAGTAAAAAAAGAAAATATATATAAATAAGAATCAGGAATAAATAAATAAATAAAACTATTCCGTTTCTTTAGCAAAAGTTCGCTCAGTAATGCAGGTTCCTTCTTTATAGAAAAATATACCGCCCCAACTGTATTCTTCCTTTTTATAAATATAGTCAACGCCATTAATATTGACTGTTATGATGGTTAGTTTTCTTCTGTCTTCCTGAATAATTTTTTCAGTTTTATTTTTTACAATTGGTTTCTGAGGTGCATCAGGTTCTTTTACAATTGGTTTCGGCTTAGGAGGTTCGGGTTTATATTCAGGCGGTTTAACTTGAATAGGAATAGGATTACTTGGTGGAATTGGAGGTGTTGGTTTTGTTTCTGCTATTGGACGAGGATTTGGTGTGGGTGGTTTGGGTTTAGGAATCGGATTTGCTTTTGCTTTTTTCTGCATTTCAGTTGCTGTTGCAGTATAATCTTTATCGAAACCAAAATCTCCTTCATTAATAGTGTATTTAATCCTGCCAACAGGCTGTGAATATTTAACTTCTTGCTCTTCAGGTTGTTTTTCCAATTCAATTTCAGCAGTAAATTTTGCAAAATCTTCTTGTTCTCTGTCTTTTGGAACATGTGTATCAATAACAACACTTTTTGAAATGTATCCCATTTTTGTACAGGTGAATAAATACTCTGCACCTAGCTCCAGGTCAGCATTGTACTTACCACCATTTGGATCAATAACTCTATAAGGTGAGCCATTTTTAGTTATTGTAATGAGGGAATTTTTAAGGTCTCCATCAACGATAGATAATTTAATTTTCACACTAAATACTGGATTGTTTTGTGCCTTTCCAACGATTGGCTGAAATACAAGTAAAAACATTACAAAAGCATTAGCCACGCTTTTTAAAAAAAATATTTTATCTATTCTATTATCCATAAATTTGTATCAAAAATAAGTATTAATTTTTGGGAATTGAAAACTCATTTTTTTAATCAATTATTAATTGTGAAAATCAAGCTTAAATATGACTATAGCATTAGATAAACTTTGCCAAGAAGTGTGCCAATTAACAAGAAAAGTTGGAGATTTTATAAGAACCGAACAAAAAAAATTCTCAACCAATAGTGTTGAAGTAAAAGGGAAAAATGATTTTGTTTCTTATGTTGACAAAACTTCTGAAATCCAATTAGTAGAAGTTCTTTCGAAACTCTTGCCTGAATCAGGATTTATTGCTGAAGAAGGTACGTCAACAAAAAAAGGAGACGTTTATAATTGGATAATTGATCCGCTTGACGGAACAACAAATTTCATCCATGGAATACCTTGTTATGCAATTAGTATAGCTTTAATGAGAAATGAGGAATTGATACTTGGGGTAATCTATGAAATTAATTTAGATGAATGTTTCTATGCTTGGGAAGGAAGTAAGGCATTTTTAAATGGAAAAGAAATACACGTTTCAAAAGCAGCATCATTAGCTGATTCATTAATTGCAACTGGCTTCCCATATTACGATTACTCGAAAATGGAGAATTACATGAAACTTTTCAACTATTTTATGAAACACACGCATGGCCTCCGCAGATTGGGTTCTGCAGCAACTGACCTAGCCTATGTTGCTTGCGGAAGATTTGATGGATTTTATGAATACAGCTTGCAACCGTGGGATGTAGCAGCAGGTGCATTTATTGTAAAACAGGCTGGTGGAAAAGTAAAAGACTTTAATGGTAATAATAACTATATCTTTGGGAAAGAAATTGTTGCTGGAAACGGTGAATGTTTTGATGAATTTCTGAATACCGTTAAAGAACATTTCAAGTAATTGCCTACTCAAAGGCAATAATTCTATTTCAAATGCCTTATGTTTAAACCAAAATTATTTACTACTCTAAAAGGGTATACGCGAGAACAATTTATTAAAGACATTACTGCCGGAATCATTGTTGGAATAATAGCATTACCACTCGCAATTGCATTTGCCATTGCCTCAGGGGTGTCACCCGAAAAAGGTCTTTTTACCGCAATTATCGGAGGGTTCATCATTTCTGCTTTTGGAGGAAGTCGTGTGCAGATAGGTGGCCCAACAGGAGCTTTCATTGTTATAGTGTATGGTATCGTTCAAACCTATGGTATAGAAGGCTTAACCATTGCAACTTTTATGGCGGGAATTATCATTATGATAATGGGTTTTGCCAGATTAGGCTCTGTAATAAAATTTATCCCTCATTCACTTATTGTTGGTTTTACAAGTGGAATAGCTCTAATAATTTTTTCTTCTCAGGTCAAAGATTTTTTAGGTTTACAAATGGGAAATGTCCCTTCCGATTTTCTTGAAAAATGGAAAGTTTATTTTGAAAATAGCAGCTCATTGAATATTTATGCCCTTTGTATTGCTGCCGGAACATTATTCATCTCAGTATATTTCACAAAAATCACAAGAGTGATTCCAGGGTCTTTAGTTGCAATCATAGGATCAACAATTTTAGTTCAATATTTTCATTTTCCTGTTGAAACGATTGGTAGCAAGTTTGGTGTAATAGCATCTTCATTGCCTTCTCCTTCATTCAATATACCTAACTGGACTACTATCAAGTTATTAATGTTACCTGCTTTTACCATCGCTTTATTAGGAAGTATTGAATCGTTGTTATCAGCAGTTGTTGCTGATGGAATGATTGGAGGAAATCATCGTTCGAATACCGAATTAATTGCTCAGGGTATGGCAAATATATTTTCATCAATTTTTGGTGGAATACCTGCAACAGGTGCAATTGCGCGAACAGCAACTAATATTAAAAATGGAGGTCGAACTCCTATTGCAGGTATAGTTCATGCTATCACACTTTTAATCATTATGTTATTTGTTGGAAAATGGGCAACATTGATTCCGCTTTCCTGTCTTGCCGGAATATTGGTTTTAGTTGCTTACAACATGAGCGAATGGAAGTCGTTTGTTGCTTTAACAAAGGGGCCTAGAAGCGACATTGCTGTTTTACTGATCACATTTTTTTTAACAGTTTTAGTTGACCTTACAGTAGCGATTGAAATAGGAATGGTACTCGCAGCATTTTTATTTATGCGAAGGATGACACAAATAAGCAATGTTAATGTTATCACAAGTGAAATAAATGATGAACTCGAAAAAGATGATCCAAAGGCGATAAACAAATACCATGTTCCAAAAGGAGTTGAAATTTTTGAAATTAATGGGCCATTCTTTTTTGGCGCGGCATATAAGTTCAAAGATTCTATGCGTTTTATGGAAACGGCACCGAAAATCCTGATAATTCGTATGCGTCACGTTCCGGTAATTGATGCTACAGGAATACACACATTGGAGGAAGTTTTCAAACAAACAAAAACGCAAGGAACTCAAATGATATTATCAGGTGTTCAGCCTGAAGTTTATAAAGAGCTAGAGCACTGTGGTTTTATGAAAGAATTTGGACAGAAGAACATATTAAGTAATATTGAAGAGGCGTTGGAAAGAACTAATGAACTTTTAGAAAATAAAAATTAAATTTTATTTATTTTTATTTATTTTTATTTATCCTCCGCACTTTTAACTAAATAATCTGCTATAAACTCCAGCTTATCATCATTCTTTTCAGCAGCAACAATTCCTGCTTCTTTCAACGCTTGCATATTTTCATCTGATGCATTATCCATTTCAGGAACAGCTTCGCCTAACTCCGGATTGATCCGAATATAATTATCACTACAATCTATTGCATCAAAAATTTGTCTTAATTGATAATCGATTGTATCTGTTGCTCCAGACATCATAATATCTAAGACCGGCTGTATCCATCCCAATGAACCCCAACCTTTTGCTTTTTCATAATCATAGGATCGTTTTTGGGAACCTGTTCCAATAGAAACAATGAACATATCCATTGCTGTTACATTTTTAGCTCCATTCTCTCGTTTAAATTGTTGGCGAGCTTCTGCATAAGCACATAAAGTAGGATTGTTTGCAAAAACACCTCCATCAACTAATGGGTATGATACACCAGAAAAAGAATGCGCCCGGGCTGGTTCAAAATAAGTTGGTGCTGCAGAGGTCGCTCTTGCAACATCACTTATCAGATAATCATAAGAAGGTTTTTCTTTTGCATCATGCTGAGTAAAAAAATGAGCAGAACGGGTGAAAATATTATAGGATGGAATAATACATGGACGCAACAATTGACTTAATTTTTTTTCTTTGAAGTATTTTTTCAATAAATTTTCTAATGATTCAACCGAATACATTTCATCTGTCAAGCCACCAAGTGAAAATAATTTATGGCGAATATCATCAACAAAAATATTATTTCCATTTTCTAAATATAAATTAACAGCCTCTTGAGCCGAAAACTGCGGACGGCCAGGATTATTTTCATCCGGGCATAAGTATAAACAAGTCAAAATTCCACCTGTACTTGTTCCTGCAATCATATCAAAATAATCAGCAATTCTTGCATTTGGATTTTTTGATTTTTTTTGCAATTTATTTTCTAATGCAACAACAACTTGCCCGGGCAAAATGCCCCGTATTCCACCACCATCGATTGATAATATGCGAACTAACTTAGCCATAAAAAATCTATTTAAAATACATTTAAATAATAGTAAATGTAGTGCTTTTCCGTATTCTACAACAAATTCTAATATTAATTATTTTTTTTAGAAATAGCCCAAAGGCCTATAAATGTTATTAAGCCATTTACAAACAACATTTCAAATCCAAACTTATAGCCACCTAAAAGTTGTTGAGAAAATTCATTTAAAACAATGCAAATAATAGGTGATACAATGCAAATTACAGGAACTAATTTATCACGAACTTGTTTTTTTGTCATTAAACCAAAAGAATACAAACCCAACAATGGACCATATGTATAACCTGCCCAAGTAAATAAATTATTTACAACAGCATCATTGTTTACCAATTTAAAAATCACAATTACTGTGAGCAATAAAAAGGCAAAGCCTATATGAACAGCATATCTGACCTTAGTCTTTTCTGCTTCGGTTTTATTTTGCATTTCCTTTAACCCTAAAAAATCAATACAAAAAACACTTGTCAATGCAGTTAAAGCTCCATCAGCACTAGGATAAGCAGCAGAAATTAAGCCTATTATGAAAAACACAGCAGAAAATGGCCCGAGGTAATTCAATGCTATAGTTGGAAAAACATTATCTGAAATTATTTTTCCTTTTGCGTCAATCATTAAGGGAATACTCGATTCGTTCGCATAAATGTAAAGTAAAGCCCCTAAGATTAAAAACAGAATATTTACAAAAAGTAAAACAAAACTAAATGTGAGCACATTTTTTTTTGCTTCTCCAACATTTTTACAACTGATATTTTTTTGCATCATCTCCTGGTCAAGACCTGTCATCGCAATAGCAATAAACATTCCACCGAAAAATTGTTTAGGAAAAAACGACTTCAATTTCCAGTCAGAAAAAATCACTTGCGAGTATTGACTGTTTGCAATTTTATCATACAGATCACCGACATTCAAATTCAATTGGTTCATAATAAATATCACAGACATTATCACAGAAAGCAACATAAACGTAGTTTGCAGGGTATCTGTATATACAATCGTTTTAACACCTCCCTGATAAGTATATAATAGAATTAAAGCTATAAATATGGCAACAGTTACAAAAAATGGAACACCTAAGTCGTCAAAAACAAATGTTTGTAAAACATTTACAACAATATAAAGTCGAAATGCTGCTCCAATCGTGCGGGATAAAATAAAAAACAATGCACCGGTTTTATAAGAATAATTTCCAAAACGCTGATGTAAATATGTATAAATTGAAGTAAGATTGAGGCGGTAGTATAATGGTAAAAGGACGAATGCAATTACAAAATATCCAATTAAATATCCCAACACAACTTGCAAATAACCAAATTGGGCTAAACCTACCGCTCCAGGCACCGATATAAAAGTTACACCAGACAAGGAGGCACCAATCATTCCATAGGCCACCAAATACCATTTTGAAGATCGGTTCCCAACAAAAAAACTTTCATTATTCGCACCACGAGAAGTAAACCAAGTTACTGCAAATAATAGTATTGAATAAGAAATTACGCAAATAAGAATTAAATTTGAGGACATTTTTTTGAATTGAGTTTAAAAGATATCCAAAATAAATCAATTAAACAGATAGATTCACTTCAAGCAATTTTAGTATATTAACAAAGTTTTTCACATTTTTAAGAATGATGACACATAAACGTTTATCAATTTATTCAATTACATTACTTATTGTAATAATATTTCCTTTTTTGATAAGTGCTTTCAAAAGTGAAAAAATTAGCGGTAATGATTTAAAAATTGAGAATAAAAAAACAAAATCAGGATACAGCTATACCATCTTTTATAAAAACAATCTTAAACTAGATGTTTCTTTAGCCCGGCCCGAAAAAACAGACAACAACATTCTGTTATGCGTAGCAGGAGCATTTACTGATTTGAAAAACTATATGGTTGACGGACTTTACATTGAAAAGGGGAAAGTGTCAAATAAAAACATGATAAATCTTACACTCGGTGGAGCAATAAAAATTATTGATGACGATTGTCAAATATTTCCAACCGACAAAGGAAAACTGTTAACAGATTCTTTAATTAATTTTGTGGCAACTAAAAAGGGTTCTTTATTTCAACAAATTCAAATGATTGAAAAAGGATCAGGAGCAAAGTATAAAGATGTAAAATTGTTTCAACGTAGAGCAATCGTAAAATTCAAAAATAATATAACTGCAATAGTCGAATCTTATGAAAACATTACGCTTTCAGTATTCACATCAGACCTTTTAGAACTTGGGGCGTATGATGCGCTATACACAGATATGGGCGCTTGGGACGAAGGTTGGTATAGAAATCCAACAGACAATAAAATCATCACAATTGGAAGAATGAAAACTCAAACAGACAAGCAGTGTAACTGGGTTATATTTAAAGTAAAGTAATATTTATTTATAGTTTATGTGCGGCATTACCGGAATTTTATCCTTTAACGAAAACGGCAAAAAATATTTACATAAGATAAATGTCGCAACTCATTCTTTGCAAAAACGAGGACCTGACGGAGAAGGATTTTATGAACATAATAATTGCGTCCTTGGTCATCGAAGACTATCTATTATTGACACAAGCGAATTAGCCACACAACCTTTTACCGACAGTTCAGGAAGATACACTATAGCTTTTAATGGCGAAATTTTTAATTATCAAGAACTTCGTAAACAACTTGAAACCAAAGGAATTAAATTTAAATCGCAAAGTGATACAGAAGTATTGCTTTATTTATTCTTAAACGAAAAAGAAAATTGTTTAGAGAAACTTGATGGTGAATTTGCATTTGCTATTTATGACAAGGTAAATGAAGAACTATTTTTAGCTCGTGACCGATTTGGAATCAAGCCTTTATATTTCTATAAAGATGAGGAACGATTTGTTTTTGCATCAGAAATGAAAGCTTTGATCGCATTTGATATCCCTAAAGAAATTGACAAAACTTCGTTACAAACATATTTACATTTAAATTACATTCCTGCCCCCTACTCTATTTTCAAAAATGTGTTAAAGTTGGATGCCGGAAATTATATGGTTATCAAAAAGAATGGGAAAACAGCAAAATTCGCTTATTACTCCTTACCTGATTTAACCCAAACTCCTGTTTTTACTAATTATGAAAAAGCGCAACAAGAATTAAAATCATTGCTTGAAAAATCAGTTCAAAAAAGAATGATTGCAGATGTTCCTCTGGGAACATTTTTAAGCGGAGGTATTGATTCTTCTATCATTACGGCAATTGCAGCTCAACACACAAAACACTTAAATACATTTTCAATCGGTTATAAAGATGAACCAATTTTTGATGAAACATATTATGCTCAATTAGTAGCAAAAAAACACAAAACAAATCATACTGTTTTTCAATTAAGCAATGATGATCTATTTGCCAATCTTCATCAAGTACTTGATTATATTGATGAGCCATTTGCTGATTCATCAGCTCTAGCGGTAAACATTTTGAGCATGCACACACGCAAACACGTTACAGTTGCGCTATCTGGTGATGGTGCGGATGAAATTTTTGCCGGCTATAACAAACATGCTGCGGAATTAAAAGCACGAAAAGGAGGATTTAAGGCTCAACTAGTTAAATCTTCTCACACAATCTTAAAACATTTACCAAAATCAAGAAATAGTAAAACCGGAAATAAGATCCGACAGTTAGAAAAATTTGCTGAAGGAATGAAATTAAGTGAGCAAGAGCGGTATTGGCAATGGGCAAAATGGTCTGGCTTTAAGGCTAATGAAGTTTTTACGAAAGAATTTGCACTGAATTCAAAAGCATTATCTGAGTTTGAGAAACGAAAAAATGAGATTTTAAAAAATCTAAATATCGATTACAATTCTGTATTATTGACTGATGTACAATTAGTTTTGGAAAACGATATGTTAGTTAAGGTTGACAGAATGACTATGAGTCAAAGCCTTGAAGTTCGTGTTCCGTTTTTAGATCATAAAATTGTTGATTTTGCATTTTCTTTACCTGTAAATTTTAAAATTGACAGCACGAATCGTAAAAAAATATTAAAAGACGCATTCAAGGATATGTTGCCTGAAGAACTTTATCACAGATGCAAAAAAGGATTTGAAGTTCCATTGTTGCAATGGTTTAAAACAGATCTAAAGTCTATGATTACCGAAGACCTTTTAAGTGATAATTTTATACTTCAACAAAATATTTTTAGTTTAGACTCAATAAAACAATTGAAATCTGAATTATTCTCCAAAAACCCGAATGAGGCCGTTGCCAAAGTTTGGGCTTTAATTGTTTTTCAGTATTGGTGGAAAAAATATTTCAATGCATAAACATTTATGACAAAAGTATTACGCATAATAAATCGTTTCAATTTAGGTGGTCCAACCTATAATGTTGCGTATTTAAGTAAATATATTTCTCCTGAATTCGAAACTCTTTTAGTTGGCGGTGCAAAGGACGAATCTGAAGAAAGTTCTGATTTCATTGTTGAGAACCTTGGACTGAAACCTATCATTGTGGAAGAAATGATGCGTGAAATTAATTTAAAAAATGATTATGCAGCCTACAATAAAATCAAGAAAATAATTCAAGAGTTTAAGCCTGACATTGTTCACACGCATGCTTCAAAAGCAGGAACATTAGGCCGGTTAGCAGCTGTTGCTTGCAATGTACCTATAATAGTGCACACTTTTCATGGACATGTTTTCCATTCCTATTTTGGAAAATTAAAAACAACATTTTATAAAAACATCGAACGTTATTTAGCAAAAAAATCAACAGCAATTATTGCGATTAGCGAAAAGCAAAAACAAGAATTGGTTGAAATTCATAAAATTTGTAATGCGCAAAAAGTTCATATAATCCCTTTAGGATTCGATTTGTCGAAGTTTCAGGAAAACCAGGAAGAAAAAAGAAAAAACTTTCGTTCAAAATATAATTTGGAAGATGACGAAATTGCAATTTCAATTATTGGCAGATTAGTTCCCGTTAAAAATCATACATTATTTTTAGAAGGATTAAAAATTGTATCAGAAAAAACATCAAAAAAAATTCGAGCTTTTATTATTGGCAATGGAGAATCAAGAATGGAAATAGAAGCAAAAGCGAAAGCGTTAAATATTCCATTTATTGACGGGACAAAAACAAAGGAAAAGGCGCTCTTGACATTTACCTCCTGGATAAAGGAAATTGATATCGCATTAGCAGGAAGTGATATCATCACCCTCACATCATTCAATGAAGGAACACCTGTTAGTTTGATCGAAGCTCAAGCCGCAAATAAACCAATTGTCACTACAAATGTGGGCGGAATTGAAAATGTAGTTATTCCGAATGAAACCGCTCTTTTATGCCCCAATAATGATTTATCTGAATTTAGCAATCAATTATTAAAAATTGTCGAAAATGCTGATTTGCGATCAAAAATGGCACAAAAAGGATGGATGCATGTTCGAGAAAAATTTCACTATACACGACTAGTGAGCGATATGGAAAATCTATATATCCAACTACTCAAAAAATAGCAGAATCATAAATTTTATAAGCATTTCAGAATATTTTTTACCTTTGTTTGTTATCAACTAAAAATTTTATGCGCAAACTGCTCTATTTATTCGGATTACTTCTGTTTTTTTCCAGTTGTGGATGGCTTAATCCTAGTATCATGCTTAAGACAGGTAAGAATTACCAATATACCAAAACACCTGATAGTACAAGAGTTTTAGAATACAAAATATCTCCAAACGATATCCTCGAGTTTAATATCTATTCGAATGATGGATTCAAATTGATCGATTTAACATCGCTAAATAGTGCAAACACGAGCTACAGAATGAGTTCGGATCTTAAATACCTTGTGGAATCTGATGGAAATGTGAAACTTCCAATTTTAGGAAGAAAAAAACTTAGCGGATTGACAATTCGTGAAGCTGAATTAATTTTAGAAGACGCTTACTCTGCTTTTTACGTAAAACCCTTTGTATTGATGACTATTACCAATAAAAGGGTTATTGTTTTCCCTGGAAATCCTGGTGATGCGAAAACTATTCCGTTGATTTACAATAACACAACACTTTTAGAAGCTATTGCATTGGCTGGAGGAATTACCGAAGATGGAAAAGCAAAACAAGTTAAACTTATTAGACAAAATAAAGACAAATACGATGTTTTCTTAATAGATCTTTCCAAAATTGAAGGATTAAATCAAGCAAATATGGTATTACAGGCAAATGACATTATTTATGTTGAACCAAGACGTAAATACAGTAGCAAATTTGTCGGAGAAATAGCTCCTCTCATTAGTATACTCACAAGCGCATTTTTAGTGTTTACATACGTTAGTGTACTTAAAAAGTAAAATAAACAATTCGCAAAAATGCTTCAAGAAGATATTTCAAAAACCAACGATAACTTTGAGCGTTATAAAGAACGTATTTCAAATTTTAGTGGCGAATTTGAGCTAGGTCTTTTTATTTTTATTGCTCGTAAAAGTATTTTGTGGATAATTCTTTTTTTTATTTTAGCTTTTTTGGGAGCATCCGCATATTTGCGCTACACCACACCTATTTTCGAATCGAATAGTGTTTTACAAATTGAAACAACTAATCAAGCAAGTAAACTTTTAAATGTTGGAAATATTGCAGAAACAGACAATGGATTAGCTGAAGGGATAGAACTATTAAAATCAAAGGTTTTTTTAAAACGTGTGCTATCTCAATTACCTCTCCAAGCAAGTTATTATGCTGAAGGGACATTTAAAAACAACGAACTTTATACTTCAAGCCCATATACAGTTGACTATAAAATAATCAATCCGAAAATTTCCGGAGTTAAAATTTATATTGATTTCATTGACAGTACGCATGGTACTATTACTTATTCTTTAGGTGCTAAAAAAGATAGCCAACAGAATTTCACTACTAACAAATGGATTAAGTTACCCGAAATGGATTTGTTCATCAGTATTAGAAATTTTACTGAAATTGCAAATGAACAAAATGTTGTAAAGAAAAACGCATACTACTTTACCCTCAACGACTTAGATGCTATTGTTAATGAAAGTTATCCTAAAGTTGAAGTGAAATTATTAAATGATCAGGCAAAAACTATTCTCATCTCATACAAAGGTTATAATCCTCAGAAAGCTGCTGATATTGTTTCTAAAATGACTGAAGAATATTCAACTTTTGATATTGAACGTAAAGGAGAAAGTTCTATTAAAGTAATCGAATTCATTGACCAACAAATTGCTCTCGTTTATGAACGATTAAAATCATCTGAAACTTCGATTCAAGAGTTTACCAAAGAAAATAATGTCTCAAATACTGACATTGAAAACACCGCAAAAACAACACGTCTGAATGCTCTCGATGACCAAATTATTTCACTTGAATTAGAAGAGAATGTTTTAAACAAAATTGAAACAACACTTAATAATTCAAAAAACATTGACACATACACTTTGATTGCAATGCTCGCAGGTACTACAAATGAATCTACCATAACAGGTGCAGTAGAGTCTTTGCATAAATTACTTATTCAAAAAGAAGAAATGCTTTATGATGTTAAACCCAATAGTGAAGGAACAAGAGCGATAGATTATCAAATTGAAATTCAAAAAAAATTATTGAAGGAAAGTATTAACTCAGTTAAAAATAATATTCAATCACGCAAAGAAGATTTAAAAAGCAAAGCTTATGAATTTGAAGGTAAATTTCATAAGCAACCTGAAAATGAAATTGAATATGGCAGACTTCAACGCTTATTCAACATAAACGAAAAATATTATAATTTGCTTTTAGAAAAGAAAACCGAATATTCTATTTCTAAAGCTGGTTTTGTTACACAAAATGTTGTTCTTGAAAAGGCCGAAGCCTCCTTAACTCCTGTTTCTCCGAACAGAAGAATCACTTATATTATTTACTTTTTGGTCGCTGGTTTAATCAGTATTTTTTTAATAATTGGCAGATACTTAGCACATAATGAAATTAATTCATTGAATGAAATTTCAAAATATACTAATTCCTCTATTGGAATTTTAGGAATTGTTCCGAATAGCCAACAAGACATTCCTGTATCTCAGCTCCTAGTTGATAAAAGTCCAAAATCCTTAATTGCAGAGGCTTTTCGATCCATTAGAACTAATTTGCAATTTATATCAAACACCCCAGGCTCCAAAATAATTGCATTAACATCTACAATTTCTGGAGAGGGGAAAACATTTGTTGCTATCAACCTTGCCGGAATTTTAGCTTTTTCAGGAAAAAAAGTAGTGATAATCGACTTGGATATGCGTAAGCCGAAAATCCATGTTGGATTTAAAGCAGATAATTCAAAGGGAATGAGTACCTTATTAATTGGGAAAGACTTCATTGAAAATACAGTACAACATAGTAGTTTGGAAAACCTTGATTTTATTACTGCTGGCCCAATTCCTCCAAATCCTTCTGAGCTGATCATCAGTCAAAAAATGGATGAAATTTTGAATCAATTAAAATCGATCTATGATGTAATAATTATTGATAATCCTCCTGTAGGTTTAGTTAGTGATGGTATTGCAATGATTCAAAAAGCAGATTACCCTATTTATATTTTTAGAGCAGATTATTCTAAACGTAATTTCATACAAAATGTTGACCGTTTGTATAACGAAGCAAATATCAAAAACTTATCTGTAGTGCTTAATGGAGTGGATATTGAGCGAAAAAGTTATGGTTATAATTACGGTTATGGATACGGTTATGGATACGGTTATGGATATGGGTATTATGATGAACATACCAAACATAAAAAGAAAAAATCTTTTTTCAAAAGATAAAACCAATTCAACTTTATGCAAATTAAAAACACTTCAATCGCTGATTTATTAATTGTTCAACCAAAGGTGTTTGAAGATGAACGAGGACACTTTTTCGAATCATATAACAAAACTAATTTTGATCAAATTGGGATTAATGCAAATTTTGTTCAAGACAACCAATCCTTATCACAAGCCGGAGTTTTGAGAGGCCTGCACTTTCAGAATCCACCATTTGCACAAGGGAAACTAGTTCGAGTAATTAAAGGTTCGGTATTAGATGTTGCTGTTGATATTAGGAAAAATTCTCCAACTTATGGTAATCATTTTGATATTGTTCTTTCAGAAAAAAACAAAACAATGTTATGGATTCCGGAAGGATTTGCACATGGATTTTTGACTCTTGAAGATGATACTATCTTTTCATATAAATGCACTAACTATTACAACAAAGCATCTGAAGATTGTATTTTATGGGATGATAAAAAAATAGGGATAAATTGGAAAATCACATCCCCTGTTTTATCTGAAAAAGATCTCCAAGGAAAGTATTTCAAAGACTTTAAAAGCTCATTTTAATGTCTGAAAGCATTATTTAATAAGGAACGGAATCACATTTAAGCCAATAAACTTATTGGAATTACACTTTATATATTCAAAAAAAAATCATATCTTTAAAAACCAAAATAACTGAAACATATTTTGGCTGCTGATTTTATGGAAGGAAAGCTTTACTTATTGTTAATTTATGGATCTTATTTTATCAGCACAGTTATACTCTCGTTTTTAATAAACGGTTTGCTTTTAAAATTTGCATCAAATCTTGGCATCAGAAATTCATCTGATACCATTATCCGATGGAGCGCTCAAGTAAAACCTGCACTTGGAGGCATTTCGTTTTTTTTAATTTTTCTTCTTTCTATCGCTAGTTACCCGATATTTTTTGAACAACATTTTGTTTCATTCAACAAACAATTGCTTGGGATCATGGCCTCCTCTACACTTGCCTTTTTAATGGGTTTATCAGATGACGCATACAACACCAAACCTCTTTTAAAACTAGCAATTCAAATTTCTTGTGCACTCATCCTGATTTTAACAGGGACTTATATTTCTATGTTTACAAATATTTTTTTCAATTATGCATTTACTATATTTTGGGTTGTGGCTATTATGAACTCAATTAATATGTTAGATAACATGGATGCTATTACAACTCTTGTTTCAATAACTATTATTATAAACGCCTTGTTCATTTTATATCTGAATAGCCATAGCGACAACATTCACATACTTCTATTAGTTGGCATTTTAGCTTCCCTTATTGGATTTTTGTTTTACAACTGGCATCCATCAAAAATAATTATGGGTGATACAGGAAGTCAGTTTTTGGGATTGTTTTTAGCGGCAATAGGAATCATCTATTTTTGGGACACACCTGATATTCATGAGCAAAAAGTCCATACAAAACAATTTTTTGTGACCATTCTTGCTTTTGCAATACCTATTATTGATACAACAACAGTAGTAATTAATCGTTTACTACATAAAAAATCGCCATTTATTGGAGGGAAAGATCACACAACTCATAGTTTATTTTTTATGGGGCTTTCCGAAAGGCGTATTGCAATATTATATACCGGAATAAATTTTGTTTCTATTTTTTTTAATTATTTAATTATTCATTATATTGATAACTGGAGCTATTTACATATTATTTTATTCTCAATTTATTTTATAGCACTCTTTTGGTTCCTATACGCTCCTACACGTAAATACGGTCAACATTAATCTTGAAAACATTTTTAAATAAAGCAATTCAACTAATCGCTGCTTCCAAAAAATATTTAATTGCTTTTGGTTGCGCTGTTATACTATTGGGAATGTTAAAATTGTTTTCCTTTTCATTTACAGATAACTTATCTGATAATGCTTATGAAGATTATTTTAATGCTAACTATAAAGTATTTAGCATTCGTGTTCCAAAAAATTTAAATTTTGCTGATGAAAAAGTTCCGATTACAGATTTTACAGTTCGTGAAGCTGTAGAAAAAGAATTGATAATAAATACTTATTGGCAATCACAATCGTTGTTGCTTCATAAACGCGCTAATCGGTGGTTTCCACTTATAGAGCCAATCTTAAAAAGAAATAACATCCCCGAAGATTTTAAATATATAGCACTTATTGAAAGTCAATTAACAAATGTTGTTTCTCCTCAAGGAGCTACTGGGTTTTGGCAACTAATCGAGCCCACTGCAAGAGGATATGGAATGGAAATTACAGAAGAAGTAGATGAGCGTTATAATGTTGAGAAATCAACAGAAGCTGCTTGTAAATACTTTAATGAAGCATACAAACAATTTAATAACTGGACATTAGTAGCTGCTTCATATAATCTTGGAATGGGTGGTATTCAGGGTCAACTGGAAAAACAAAAAGTAAAAAGCTATTACGATTTGCTGTTAACAGATGAAACCGCTCGTTACGTTTTTCGGATATTAGCCATGAAAGAAATTATTTCACGTCCAAAAGTGTATGGTTTCGAATTGCGAAAAAAAGATCTATATCCTGTTATTCCAACAAAAAAAATTGCGATAACTTCTAGTATTCCAAACCTTGCTGATTTCGCACTTGAAAAAGGAATAAACTATAAAATTTTAAAAATGTTTAATCCTTGGTTAAGATCGAATACATTGACTAATGTTGGACAAAAAAAATACATAATAGAGATTCCTAAAAATGGAGTAAAAATATACGATATGGATGGCAACTATGATGGCAGCGATACATTATCAGCTAAGGATTCAGTTAATTTAATTATCCCAACAACATTAATAAAAGATTCGCTTAAACAAGGAAATAAGGCGAAAGAATAATCGAAATGACGCTTAACAATTTCCTTTTCTTCTTTCTTATAGTTTATAATTTACAAGTCTCATTTTTCCTTCCAATAAATAATAAAAACAGGAAACTATTTTCAGAAATACAATTAACTGAAATTGGAAAATTCGGACTTATTCGCAAAGCCCGAAAAACAGTTCCATCTCACATCCACACAGGAATTGATATAAAACGACCAAACAAAAACTACATAAATGAGCCCGTTTTTGCTATCTCACAAGGGGAAGTTATCAGTAAACGAACAGACGGCCCATATGCACAACTTATTATTGAACATGAAATTAACAAAAAAAAATTCTGGACTGTATATGAACATATCGCTGGAATAACAGTTAATCTCCACGATATCGTTAGTCCAGAAAAACCAATCGCTCGTTTCATGAATAAGAATGAACTAAATAAATTCGGTTGGCAATTTGACCACTTTCATCTTGAAATTCTAAAAACAACCCCAATAACCATTCAGCCCGACAAATTGCACCCTGACAGACACTATAATTCATTTTCCCTAATTTGCTTTAACTCGGATGATTTGGAAAAACATTACTATGATCCGATAGAATTTTTAAAGGAACATATGCATTAAATTAAGCTTAAACACCTTTTTCTTAAGCGATTGTTCCTTACCTTTGCAAAAATGGTAAAGCCATATTTTACAAGTATTAAACAATATAATTTTTAACGATAATGTCGAGTGCAAATATTAGTGAAAGCGATTACCTTGAAGTTGTTGGTGCACGGGTTCACAATTTAAAAAATATTGATGTTACAATTCCACGTAACAAGCTTGTTGTTATTACAGGGCTCAGCGGAAGTGGAAAATCCTCATTAGCCTTTGATACTATTTATGCTGAAGGTCAAAGACGATACATTGAAAGCTTTTCTGCTTATGCACGTCAGTTTCTTGGAAACATGGAACGTCCTGATGTAGATAAAATTACCGGATTAAGTCCTGTAATTTCCATTGAACAAAAAACAGTAAATAAAAACCCTCGCTCTACAGTTGGTACCATTACTGAAATTTACGACTTTTTACGTTTATTATTTGCACGCACATCGGATGCATACAGTTATGTTACAGGTGAAAAAATGGTTCGTTATTCTGATGATCAGATCTTAAATCTTATTCTTGAAAAATTCAATGATAAAAAAGTTTTAATTCTTGCACCAGTTGTAAAAGGTAGGAAAGGACACTATCGTGAGTTATTCGAACAGATTAAAAAATGGGGATATTTACGTGTTCGGATTGATGGAGAAATAATTGAATTAACAAAACGCATTCAGCTTGATCGATATAAAGTTCATGACATTGAAATTGTAATTGACCGTTTGGAAGTAAATCTAGATGCACGTCAAAGAATTTCAGAATCATTGCAATTGGCTTTGAAGCAAGGTAAAGGCATCATCATGGTTCAACCTTTTGAAAAAGGCGTTTTTGAGGATGAGTTCGGGAAAGTTGAATATTACAGTCGCCATTTAATGTGTCCCGTATCTGGTATTTCATATGATGAGCCACAACCAAATATGTTTTCTTTCAACTCACCTTACGGTGCTTGTCCAAAATGTAATGGGTTAGGTGCTATTTCAGAAGTTGATATAAATAAAATAATCCCAAACAAAAAATCAACCATCCGCAAAGGAGGTATTGCTCCCCTTGGGGTTTATAAAACTACCTGGATCTTTAAGCAACTGGAAGCCATTGGCGAAAAATATGGATTTACTTTGGATACGCCCTTGGAAGATATTTCTGATGAAGCAATCAACACCATCTTATTCGGATCAGACGAAGTATTTAAAATAAAACAATTTACAGACAGTTCTGCAACAAGCTATTCAATTGCTTTTGAAGGAATAGCAAGTTTTATTTCGAAACAGAATGACGAACAAAGTTCTCCTACCATCGAAAAATGGATACAAGGTTTTATGAATAAAATAACTTGTCCGAAGTGCAATGGAACAAGACTAAAGAAAGA
>CAIXIP010000097.1 GCA_903919535.1 uncultured Bacteroidota bacterium
GATTTAAAACCAATACAAAAACAATAAAAACTTGAAAAGGCCATTAAATAAAGATATTTCGAGATTGTATTTATAAAGTGGCGAGGAGTTTTTAAGAATAGAGAATCAGTTATTTTAGTATTTTAATTATTTCCATTGCTGAATGTAGCAATGTTTTTTTTACTGCAATACTGCAACCTTTTAAAAGGTTCGTTTCTAAGACTTCTAAGTCTATGTATTCTAGAGCGTTACGCTCACTTATAATATTAATTATAAGACATTTAGTTTGTTCTGTGTTTTAGCAATTGTCCTTGTAAAGAACCTCTTGTAAGATATAAATTGAACCCCGTTTGGTTATACACTAAATAAAAACGCTTTATAATTAATTGAAATTATAAAGCGTTTAATATTAGTGTTTTAAATAATTTAACTCTACCTTTTATTTAACCAAAGTCACTGTTCCGATGTAATTATGTTTTTTACTAAATACATCTGTTAACTTAACCTTCCAAACATAAACATCTTGTTGCGCTTGGTCTGATCCATGATTAGCTTTACCATCCCATTTTGCTGTGTCAATATTATCTCCGTGGTAGATCATATTTCCCCAACGGTCAAATATGTAAAGATCATATTTAGCGATTCCAATACCTGTCCCGAAAAAGAAATCATTAATACCATCACCATTTGGAGTAAATGCATTAGGAATAAAGAATGTGAATTCAGGACCTATAATTATATCATGAGAAATTGTTGCATAACAACCGTCAACATTATGAACCGTTAATGTTGCTGTATATGTACTTGCAACGATATTTGGATATGTATGAACGGGATTAACAATATTTGGTGAAATTGAATCTCCATCTCCAAATTGCCAATTCCAGTAATTCACATCACTTGACGACTGATTAATTAAGGTTACTGTAGATTCTAGAATTGTTGCAGGATTTGGTGTTGGATTAAATTCTGCAACAGGCACATCAAATACATGAATCATTTGGTTTATTACAAATGTTGTTGAACAACCATGATTAGATGTTGCTGTTAATGTTACAGTATAATATCCTGATAATGAATAACAATGTGATGGATTTTGAGAAGTTGAATCAGGTGAACCATCACCAAAATTCCAATCCCAGGCAACTATATTATCGCCTCCGGCCATTGTGCTTAAATCTGCGAATTTTACACAAAGAATTGGACAACCTTGGCGCAAATCTGATGTGAAATTCACTACAGGATTCAGATAAAAATTGAAAGTAACTGTTGAAGAAACTGAGTTACATGGTCCTGCAGGGTCATTTGTTGTTAATGTTAAGGTGACAGTTCCTGCCGCATATTCAGCTGCACTTGGTGTATAAACTGCATTTAGTGAGTTGTTACTTGGAACATATGTTCCCGTTCCACCAGTCCAAGTTCCACTTGTTGCAGAACCTCCAATTTGACCTGATAAATGAATTGATGTTCCTTTACAAACGGATTGTGTTAAACCGGCATTTGAAGTTGGTAACTGATTTATTGTTATTACCATTTGGTCACTCACAAATGAACACGGCCCTGTTGGATCGTCTGAAGTAAAAGTTAATGTCACTCCATTTGCGGATTCTTCAGCAGCTGTTGGTGTGTAAACTGCTGTTGCAGTAGTATTATTTGGAGCAAATGTTCCTGCACCACCCGTCCATGTGCCTGTTGTTGCAGCTCCACCTAATACGCCAGCCAAAGTAACTGTACTTCCTATACAAATTGTTTGATTCGGACCTGCGTTTATTGTTGCAATTGGATTAATTGTAATTATCATTTGGTCAGTTGCTGCAGGGCAAAGACCAGGAGTGTTTGTTGTTATTGTTAAAGTAGCTGTTCCAGCAGCAATTTCAGCAGCGCTTGGTAAATAGGATGCAGCAAGTGTGGTGTTATTTGGCGTAAAAGTTCCTGTTCCTCCGCTCCATGTTGCACCAGTTGCTGTTCCACCAATAATGCCTGATAATGTGGCTGAGGTGCCAGCACAAATTGTTTGGTCTATTCCTGCATTTGTTGTTGGTAATTGATTGATTGTAATTACCATCATGTCAGAAACAATTCCACAAGGACCAGCAGGGTCATCACTAGTGAAGGTCAATGTTAAACCACTAGCAGATTCTTCTGCTGCTGTTGGTGTGTAAACAGCTGTTGCAGTTGTATTATTCGGAGCAAATGTTCCAGCTCCACCAGACCATGTTCCTGTTGTAGTTGATCCTCCAATTGAACCAGCTAAAGTCACGGTACTTCCAATACAAATTGTTTGATCAGGGCCGGCATTTATGGTAGCAATTGGATTGATTGTTATAGCAACAGTTGATGAAGCTACGGGGCAAGGACCAGCAGGATCATTTGAAATTAAAGTTAAAGTTACTGAACCTGCAGCCTCTTCAGTTGCACTTGGGGTATAAGTTGCGTTTAAGGTAGAATTACTCGGGTTATACACTCCATTTCCACCGCCCCATGTTCCTGAAGTAGCAGAACCACCAATAGAACCTGCTAAAGTAGCACTCGTTCCTGCACAAATTGTTTGTGCTGGGCCGGCATTGGCAGTTGCAATTGGATTAACTGTAGCATCTACTTGGTCAGTTGAAGTGCAAGTAGTTGCAGTATTTGTTGTTGTGACAGTATAAGTGGTTGTTATTGGAGCTGCTGTTGCATTAGTTGCATTATAAGTAGGATTTGAAATAGTTGATGAAGTTATTCCTGCGGTTGGTAACCAAGCATAGGTTAAGCCGACAGAAGATGCAGTTCCAAGAGAAGCGGTACTTCCTGTACAAATTAACACATCTGTTCCTGCATTAGAAATTGGAGCAGAATTTACAACAATAGTTGAAGTTGCGCTTGTAGGACAAGAACCACTAATACTATAAGTAATTACATTATTTCCAATTGTTGCACTTGCCGGATTAAATGTCCCTAGCGCGGCACTAGTAATACCTGTTCCACTCCAGGTGCCTCCTGCAACAGAAGCTGCTAAGGTTACAGATGAAGCATACGAACAAAATGGTCCTACTTGCGTTATTGTGGGCTGAGTTATTGGATTGACAGTAACATTTATAATCGTATCAGCAGTACAAGTACCCCAGGTAACAATTAAAGAAACTGGATAAGTACCTGCAGCAGGAAAAGTATAAGAAGGGTTTTGGGTTGTAGCATCAGGAATTCCATCTGCATTAAAATCCCATGACCACACATTAACACCTCCTACAGGAGTTGAGGTGTCAGTAAATTGTGTTGCAGAACCTGCGCAAACGGTCGTGTTTGTAAATTGTGCAACAGGAAACAAAGGATTAGAGCCAATAGTAATATTTAATGTTGTGATACATGATGCACCTGTTACCATTGTAATGGCAACCTGATAAGTACCTGCTTGATTTACTTGAATGGTTTGTCCGGTTGCTGGCCCTACAATCCCAGTTGTGCCACCTGCTAGATTAGTCCAGTTATATAAAACTCCTCCAAGTGGAGCTGTTAGCGTTACTGCATTTCCTCCACAAACGGCTGGTGAAGATGAAACTAATTGTAAGGGGTCGCAATCACCATCAATATATGCATATCCATAGTGGGCTCCTTGAGAACAGTCGGAAACAGTGAATTCAACTGTAATACATTGGCCAATAAATGCACTTAAAGGTATAAAAACGGTTGTCCATGGTCGATACCAAACACCACTTCCAGAAGATGTTTCCGAAAAACCAACCATTGGTGGCTTTGCCATTACTTCGTAATCACCACAAGTTAATACAGTACCTCCTGCATCTCGAACCTTTACTCTAAAATAAGGTCTTTCGGGATCTAAATGGCTTGATCCTGGATCTTGCAACACAACTGCATATCTATAAGTAAAATTTGCATTTGCAGCCGAAACAGTAAAAGAAATACTTGCTCTTGAAGCCAATCCTCCTGTTGTTGTGTAATCGCCCA
>CAIXIP010000098.1 GCA_903919535.1 uncultured Bacteroidota bacterium
ACCTTCTTTTAAAGAGATGGAATTTACAATTGCTTTTCCTTGTACACATTTTAATCCGGCTTCAATCACGCTCCATTTTGATGAATCAATCATGATTGGAACTCGTGAAATATCAGGTTCAGAAGCAATAAGATTTAAAAACTTGGTCATTGCAGCTTCACTATCCAACATTCCTTCGTCCATGTTCACATCAATTACCTGAGCACCACCATCTACTTGATCCTTCGCAATAGAAAGCGCTTCTTCATAATTTCCTTCTTTAATTAGACGCAGGAATTTTTTTGAACCTGTAACATTTGTTCTTTCACCAACATTTAAAAAATTACTTTCCGGACGAAGTGTTAATGGCTCCAGTCCGCTTAGGTGAAGCAATGTATCGGGTTGAGGTTTTTTACGAGGCTTTGCATTTTTTGCAATTTCAGCAATACGTTTTATGTGTTCAGGTGTAGTTCCGCAACAACCACCAACAATATTTAGAAATCCTGAATTTAAAAATCCTTCAATTTGATGACCCATTTCATGAGCATCCTGATCGTATTCGCCAAACTGATTTGGCAAACCTGCATTAGGATACGCACTCACATAAAACGGAGCTTTTTCGGAAAGTTCTTCTAAATATGGGCGCATATCTTTCGCCCCCAGTGCACAATTCAACCCAACACTTAACAGGTCAACATGAGAAACAGAATTTAAAAATGCTTCAGTGGTTTGTCCGGAAAGCGTTCTTCCACTAGCATCCGTAATAGTTCCAGAAACCATTACCGGCATTTTCCTGTTTATCTTTTCACAATAATTTTGGATTGCAAACAAAGCTGCTTTTGCATTTAATGTATCGAAAATTGTTTCTACCAATAATAGATCTGCTCCTCCATCAATCAATCCTCGGGCTTGTTCGGTATATGCAGTAACCAATTCATCAAAAGTTATTGCTCGAAATCCGGGGTCATTAACATTTGGCGATAACGAAAGGGTGCGATTAGTTGGGCCGAATGCTCCTGCCACAAATCGCGGAGTAGATGCTTGTTCTGGAAATTCTTTATAAAATTCCTGGATTGCTTCCTTTGCAATTTTTGCTGATTCAAAATTCAATTCATATACAAATTCTTGCATATCATAATCCGCCATCGCAATAGTAGTATCACTAAACGTATTGGTTTCAATGATGTCAGCACCAGCCTTTAGGTATTCTTTATGAATGGTTTTTATAATTTGAGGCTGAGTAATTGACAGCAAATCATTATTACCTTGCAGATCTTTGTGCCAATCAGCGAATCTTTTTCCGCGAAAATCCTTTTCCTCTAATTTATATTGTTGGATCATGCTGCCCATTGCACCATCAATCACCAACACTCTTTTTTCTAATTCTTCTCTTATGTTTGCCATATATGTATAAAAAAAATCTCCTCTCACTTTTTATAGTCAGAGGAGATAAATTATTTTGATTTTATAGATTTCAAAAAAATATTATTCTGACTTATCTGTTTCTTACAATTTTGTAAGGACAGGATTTAGCACCTTCTTAATTCAGTAAAAGGGTTAAATTATTTAAATAGAAATTTAGGTTAAGCCTAAAAACCATTCAACTAATTAACCAATTAACCAACCAAAGGGTTGCTAAGGCTTCGCAGGGCAAGTCCCTCCACCTTTCTTGATAAGCTAGTAAAAAACTGATTTTATTTAAAAAATCAGAAGTTTTACAATCCCAATAAAGGGATCACGCAAAGAACTGGCGTAAAGGTAATTAAAAAAACAATAATTCAAGTGTATGAGTTGGAGCTTACTTTATTTATGCTCATAAAAAGGGCACAAAAAATTGCTTAGGTTCTTAATTTGTAGTTTATCAGACTTACTAAAAAAATCGATTATAATGAAGAGTTAAAAATCCAATTAATTAATTTTGAAAAAAAGTTACGTTTCATTCTTAAACATATATAACGAATAGGACAAATAGGTAAACATTTATTTTGAGAGGCTTTTGTGCTTTATTACTTTTAAGTATTATAAATATATATAACTGCCAAATTATGCAACAAGACGAATTTGTTATCACAAGCTATCAAGAACTTTTGCTTTTGATTTTCTAGAGTGACACACTAAAAATCAATACGAATACACTGAAATTAGTGGCTAGCCCCCTTGTTCTTGAAATTTATTTAAGATAGTTTTGAATGAACAATTAATAAGATTTAATTGTACAACCGAGTATTAGACCATATAAAAGTTCTTTTTTTATTTGACAAAAACCTTTACGACAATAAATAGTTTGGAGAGAGTATTTATCTTAGAAAGGTTCAAAAAGCGGATAGGCATAAATGCATCATGTTTAGGAGTAGCATTTTGTATGGGGTATACAGTGCCTATCCCTTTTAATTTAAATAGTAATGCAATTTGTTGCATTACGGACACATAAAAAATAAAATATGGCAAATGTAATTATGATAAAAGCTGAGACAAATAGTGAGACATTGTTTTTACAACCTAAAAAAGAGGAAGTGAAAAAAGCTCCAGAAAAAATATCATTTCTACCTCATTCTAAAAATGAGCGAATACCATTACCAACTAAGGAGGGTTATATTTTTATTAGTCCAGAAGACATCATCAGATGTGGAGTAAATAAAAGAGTATCAATCTGTGTTCTTAAAAGTAATGTTAAGCAAGAATTACTTTTGTCGCTAAAACAAACAGAAGAGATATTAAAGAAATATGGTTTTTTGAGAGTACATCATGCTCATCTAGTCAACATCAATCATGTTGAAAAATATGTAAAGGAAAAGAACAGTGGCGGGGCAATAACAATGAGTAGTGGCGAAATTGTAAATATTTCAAAACGTAAAAAATCAAATTTTATCAATTATTTAAAGGCTGTAAACAATTAATAGATTTAGCAGCTAAGAGTTTTAAGCAAGGAGCCTATTCAAAATTTATTTGAATAGGCTCTTTGCCTTTCTTGCATATAGATACAATCCAAAAGTATTTAGTTCCTACAAATCTTTTAGTGATATCCTATATCGTATAGGGATCTAAAATAGTTGTTGAAAAACAGGAGAAGTAATTTTTAAATCTCCTGTTTTTCAAAAAAACATAAAATTTGTAATGCTTATAAATCAATATTGCCGTTTTGAATGCAAGTATTTTCTAAAGTTTTACAAATGCACTTCTGCCGCTATTCAAAGCAATAGAGAGAATAAATCATGCTATATATCACAGTATTAGCATACAACTGCAGTGTTGTGGTTTTCATCAGAAAAAAGCGTGCAAAAAAGCAAAAAAAAGTGGCTGTAATAATCCATTTTTTACCCTTCAAGAAACACTATTTAAAATGAGTGGAGTCATGTTTTACGCCACCTACTACAACTAATTTTACTGCATCAATTTTAAATAAACGATTAACACAAAACAATAATTAAAACTTAAAACAATGAAAGCAAAATTATTTAGATTACTCATGTATCTTGTTTTGGTCGGAGGCTTTATAGCTGCCGATATCGCCAAAGCACAGACTGCAGGAACTCTGTCGGTAACGGTAAATCCAACCGCACACAGTGGAACCCCTTATTCAAACAATCACTTTATTGTTATTTGGTATCAAAATTCTGCCGGAACATTTGTAAAAACCAAATTGCGGAATGGAAGTAGCGGCAACACAAATTCACATTGTCAATATTGGGTTGCGAACACAACCGCTTATGGCTCTGCTAGTAATGTTACAGATGCAACTACCGGGGCAACACTAACATCTTATACTCCGGTAACATCGACCTGGAATGCAACTAACATTGTTGGAACTACGCCCACTAACGGGACAACACCATTCAACTTAGTTCCGGATGGCACTTACAAAGTGTATATGGAAACTGCTTGGACCGATAGTCAAGTATTAGGGGTTGGTAGAGATACAAATTCCATAACCTGGACAAAAGGGCCAAACATCTTTAGTTTAACTCCTTCAAATGTTACTAACTTTCAGGGAATGACTTTAGTATGGACGCCAGCAACTCCAAATACAATTACAACTTCTACAACTATTGCTCCAACAACTTTTGCTGCAGGAGCAGCAGTTAGCGTACCTTTTACATATACGTTAGGTAATAGTAATTTTTATAATAATAATATTTTTACAGCACAATTATCAGATGCGTCTGGTAGTTTTGCAAACCCTGTTGCTATTGGAACATTAGCAGGCAGAGTAGCTGGAACAATACCTGCAACCATACCTCTTGGAACTCCAAACGGAACCGGATACAGAATCAGAGTTGTTGGAGATCAACCACTAACAATAGGTGCAGACAACACAGTAAACATTACAATTACAAATGGTATTTCACCTACATTAGTTGCGGCTGTTGGAGCAACTGTTGATAATCCTTTTATAGTTACTTTTGTTGACGATCCAACCTGGAGAGCGGCAGTAACAGGTATTAAAATTGGTGGAACTACATTGGCACCTGCAGCATACGCAATTACAGCAGGTCAAATTACATTTACACCCTCTTTATCATCTCCTGCAAATCTTTTACAAGTAGCAGGTATTAAAAACATTACTGTAGCTGCTGCTGCTTTTGGTGATGCACCAGTAGTGCAACCATTAGGCGTTGGTGTTGATACAAAATTAGCTATTAAAACACAGCCTACATCACCGATTACAAGTGGTGCTGTATTAGCTACTCAACCAGCAATTTACATGCAAGATCAGTATGGTAACGTAACTGCAAGTACAGCAACGATAACCGCAACTGTTGGTTCTGGAGTATGGACAATTGGTGGAACAACAGCGCTTGCTGCTACTGCCGGTTTATCTACTTATACTAACTTAACAGCAACTGCTGTAAGCAATATTACAGCAACAATTACATTTACATCACCAGGCGTTGCTTCTGTAACTTCAAATTCATTTAATGTTAGTGTACCATTAGCTGGAGGAACTGTTACAGTTGGTCCTGGTGGAGATTATACTTCCTTTACAAAAGTAGGTGGTTTATTTGCAGCTATTAATGGTTCAGGTTTATCAAGTAGTATGACAGCTAATGTTATTGGCGACATCACTGATGAAGATGGAGCAAATGCTTTAAACCAATGGACTGAATTTAATGGAAGTGGATATACTTTCGCAATTCAACCAAGTGGTGGTGCTGCAAGAACTCTTTCAGGAACTTTAGCTGGCCCACTTTTCAATTTCAATGGCGCAGATAGAGTAACAATTAATGGATTAAATACTGGAGGTAATGCATTAACTATTTCTAATTTAAGCACTGCAATAACTGCAGGTACAGCTACTATTAAATTAGGAACAGATGCAACAAATTATACCATTACTAATTGTTCAGTTTTAGGTTCAGGCCTAACACCACTTGCAACTGATGGAGGAACAATTTACATCGGTTTAGGAGTAACTACAGGAAATGATAACATTACAATATCAAATTGTAAAGTTGGACCTGCAGGCGCTAATTTACCTTCAAAAGGAATTTATGCAAATGGTAGTGGGGCATCATCAGCAATAGCTAACAGTAATGTAACTATTACCAATTCTGAATTTTATGATTTCTTTTTAACTACAGGATGCGCTGGTATTTATGCTTTAACTGGAAACACTGCTTGGTACATAACCAACAATAAGGTGTATCAAACTGCAACCAGAACATTCACCGCAACTGGAACGTTGTATGGTATCTATGTTGCCAGTCCTCTATATGGTGACGATATCCAGGTTACAGGAAACACTGTAGGTTATGCATCAAATGCAGGAACAGGAATTTTTACTACTGATGGAGCCGTTAATGGTTCTGTAACAGGAATTTACTTTGCTTCTGCAGCTACTGCAGCTACAACTTGTAATGTTACAAACAATATCGTTTCTGACTTTTCATTGACTGCATCTTCCGGAAGTTTTACCGGTATCAATAATGCTGCAACAGCAACGACTAATACAATTAATTTAAGTAGCAATCAGGTAAAAAATGTTACAATGGTTACAACAACCGGTACATTCCAGGGATTCTATACAGGTTCTGCTGCAATACTTAATTTTAATTTGAATACAGTTGATAATGTAACCAGAAATGGAAGTGGAACAACATACGGGGTAAGATACAATGCGCCTATCACTTTCAATTGTAATGGTAACATAATAAAAAATATTTTTTATACTTCGACATCTGCTTCTAATTTTTACGGGTTGTATAGCAGTGGTACTGTAACAACTGCAAATATCGTTGGAAACAGCATTTACAATTTGACCTCTGCTTCAACAGGTACACAAAGCATTTGTGGTTATTATTATAACGCAAATGGAAATCAGTTTATTCAAAATAATAATATCTATAACCTTACTGTTGGAGTGGGTACAGGTGTTGTTTATGGAATTAGATCAAATAATACCGGGAATATTGAAATTAGCGGAAACAAAATTTATACATTAAGCGGTGGAATCACCCTTAATGGTATATCTGTTACTACCGGTAATAACAATATATTTAAAAATAAAATTTATGATTTCTCAACTACTAATACTGGCCCTACAGTTTATGGTATCAATGCGGTAAGCGGAACAACCAATAATATTTACAATAACTATGTTGGTGATCTAAAAACTCCAGCTGCAAATGCAGCAACACCATTAGCAGGTATCAATATTGGTGGTGGAACCACAGTTAATGTTTATTACAATACAGTTTATTTAAATGCAACTAGTACAGGTGCTTTATTTGGAAGTTCTGCAATCTATGCATCAACAACTCCAACATTAGACCTACGTAATAACATCTTTGTGAACAATTCAACTCCTATGGGAACTGGATTGAATGCTGCATATCGCAGAAGTTCTGCTACATTAACAACTTATGCTGCCACTTCCAACAATAATTTATTTTTTGCTGGAACTCCGGGAACATATAATGTACTAATGACTGATGGAACAACATCGTATCAAACATTAGCTTTATACACTGCAGCTATGGCTACACGTGATGCAGCTTCTATCACAGAAAACCCAACTTGGGCAAGTACAACAGGTGCTAACGCTACCTACCTGCACATTAATAATACTGTTGCTACAGGATTAGAAAATGGCGGAACAGCAATAGCTACTTACACAGATGACTATGATGGTGATGTACGTAGTGTTACTACTCCTGATATTGGAGCAGACGAATTTGCTCTATTAGCTGGATGTAGTGGAACTCCATCATCTGCTAATATCAATGGTCCAGCAACTGCTATTTGTGCTGGAACATCAGCATCGCTTTCATTGAGTAGTACTTATTCATTAAGTGGAATCACATACCAATGGGGTTTTTCAACTGTATCAGGTGGTCCTTACACAAATCAAGGTACTGCTAGCACACAAGAATCAGGAAATCTACCAGCAACTACTTATTATGTATGTAAGATCACATGTGTAAATAGTGGATTGTTCTATACAACTCCTGAAGCAACAATTAATGTTAATACAGTTGCAACACCAACAGTAACTGTTGTTAACAACTGTGGCAACTCAGTTTTATCAACTACTGCACCAGGAACATTATTATGGAACAATGCAGGAACAACAAGCTCAATTACTGTTACAACTCCAGGAGCATACACTGTAACTCAAACATCCGGTGGATGTACAAGTGTTGCAGGAAGTGCAACAGCTGCACCATTAGCTATCCCTGCTGCACCAGCAGTAACTGTTGTTAATAATTGTGGAAACTCAGTTTTATCAACTACAGCAACTGGAACATTATTATGGAGTGATGCAGGAACAACAAGTTCAATCACTGTTACAACTGGAGGAGCATACACTGTAACTCAAACATCCGGTGGATGTACAAGTGTTGCAGGAAGTGCAACAGCTGCACCATTAGCTATTCCTTCTACACCAGCAGTAACTGTTGTTAATAATTGTGGAAACTCAATTCTATCAACTACAGCACCTGGAACATTATTATGGAGCAACGCAGGAACAACAGGTTCAATCACTGTTACAACTGGAGGAGCATACACTGTAACTCAAACATCCGGTGGATGTACAAGTATTGCAGGAAGTGCAACAGCTGCACCATTAACTCTTCCTGCAACACCAGCAGTAACTGTTGTTGACAACTGTGGAAACTCAGTTTTATCAACTACAGCTCCAGGAACATTATTATGGAGCAATGCAGGAACAACAGGTTCAATCACTGTTACAACTGGAGGAGCATATACTGTAACTCAAACATCCGGTGGATGTACAAGTATTGCAGGAAGCGCAACAGCTGCACCGTTAGCTATTCCTTCTACACCAGCAGTAACCGTTGTTAACAACTGTGGCAACTCAGTTTTATCAACTACAGCACCTGGAACATTATTATGGAGCAATGCAGGAACAACAGGTTCAATCACTGTTACAACTGGAGGAGCATACACTGTAACTCAAACATCCGGTGGATGTACAAGTGTTGCAGGAAGTGCAACAGCTGCACCGTTA
>CAIXIP010000099.1 GCA_903919535.1 uncultured Bacteroidota bacterium
AAGGATAATTATGATATCCCAACACATCTTTTAATAGGTGAAAATCCTGAAGCAGCTACTGGGAAAGCTAAAGATCTGAAAGAAAAAATTGAACAATTCAAAAAAGATATGACTAACTTAATTCCTGAAAAGGAAAGAGTGAATCTTAAATTAGGATTGAGTACCGATGACGTTTTCTCTTTTGCGGAAGAAAAAAATGTAACTTGGGAAAGCAACATTTTCTATCACAACCCTACTGCAGCAGTTATGGCTCATTTTGCAAAAATTAAAAATGATGTAAAAAATGCTGAAAGTGATGTTGTTACTTTATTGCTAAAATCAATAGATGCAAACGATTTCAAATTTGATGCTATTGAAGCAAAAGTTGTTGCACCAACTAGTTATGTTACTGCAGGAGATGAGTATACTGCAGACATTTTCGTGTCTGCACATAGTTCAACTCAAAATCCTGATGTATTAATTGGTAACGTGGACACTTCAAATGCAAAAGATTTAAAATTTGTTGGCACTCCGACTAAGGTTGAAGTTGTAAATGGTGTTGGAAAGTATTTAGTTAAAACAGGTGCTGAAGGAGTTCAAGAATACTCTGGATTGATCGATGTAAAAGCACCGGACGGATCTATTAAACACTATCCTTTTCATGGTGAATATATGGTTGCTCGTCCTTCAATGGCTGTTTCTCCAACAAAAATGAATGTATTCTATATTGGAGTAGACAATCCTGTTGATATTTCTGTAGCGGGTGCTGCACCAACAGATGTTGTTGCTAGTTTAACTGGCGCAACAGGAAGTATTTCTAGCCAAGGTCAAGGGAAATATACTGTAAAGGTTTCTGCTGGACAAGAATGTTCTATTAACGTTTCGGTTAAAACTAAATCAGGAAGTAAATCAATGGGAGCAATGAAATTTCGTGTTAAGAAAGTTCCAAGTCCTGTTGCTTCTTATGCTGGTATCAAAGGAGATGGAAAAATAGGGAAAGCTGAATTGATGAATGCTGGAGGGGTTATTCCTCAATTAGATGACTTTGTTTTCGACTTAAAATTCCCTGTTATTTCATGGAATATGTCTGTATTTATTAATGGTGTTTATGCTGATTATACTGCATCTGGACCAGGAGCTACTGCTCAAATGAAAGAGATATTAAATAAAGTGAAATCAGGTCAAAAGGTTTTAATTGAAGAAGTAAAAGTTCAAGCACCTGATGGAGTGAGAAAGATTAGTGGTTGCATATTAAAAATAAAATAATCCTTTTAAAGGGAGGTAAATCATGAAAAAAGTAAAATTTCTATTAGCTGTGTTTCTTTTTGCAGTGCTATCTGCAAGTATTAATGCACAACCGGAAGTAATTAAACCGCCAAAATATCCTGATGGTGTTTACACCAAGGAAAATACACGGACGCGAAAGGCAATTTCTTATCCTCATTTGCGTGAGGCAGATGTTATGTGGAGCAAACGTGTTTGGCGCGTGATTGACCTTAGGGAAAAAATCAATTTACCTCTTTACTATCCTGACACCAAAATTCTTGATAGAAAAAGTTTATTTGATGTAATCAAAGATGCAGCCCTAAATGATGGAACAATTACATGTTTTAACAACGCTTCTACAGATGACGAATTTAGATTCGAAATGACAAAAAGCGAAATTGAAGCAATGTTAGTTTCTTGGGATTCAACTAATCAAGTTGAAGACCCTAATAATCCAGGTACTTATGTTGCAGCTCCTTTGAAAAAAGAAATCTCTACAGATAAAGTTTGGAAATATTGGATCAAAGAAGATTGGTTTTTTGACAAACAACGTTCTGTATTAGATGTTAGAATCATTGGATTGTGTCCACTAATTGAAAAGTTATCCGAAACAGGAGAACACTTAGGTGGAGATAAGCCTCTTTTTTGGGTATATTTCCCAGAATGTCGTCCTGTATTTGCTAATCAAGAAGTTTATATGAGACACAATGATTCTGAAAGAAGAACATTTGAGGATATCTTTTGGAAACGAATGTTCTCTAGTTATGTTCGTAAAGAGAGTAATGTTTACGATAGAGGTATATACGACTACAAGGTTGGCTTAGATCAATTGTTAGAATCTGAACGTGTAAAAAATGACATATTCACTTTTGAGCACGATTTGTGGCATTTCTAAGAAAAACATATTTATTGTAAAAAAATCCCATGAATTTTTTCATGGGATTTTTTTTACAATATAATCGCGTGATTTTTATATACCAGATTAAATCTAATCGCAAGCCCTTCTTAAAAAAGCATTAAAAGGATACATTGCTTCAAAAACATTTGTCGCCTTTTCAACAAAATCTTTAGCAATAATATCCTTATCAGTAAGGTGGTGGACAATAATAAAACTTTTGTGTTTTAATAATTCGATCTCAGGATGCGTTTTTTCGTACCCTTTGGGAACAGATTTTAACTTGTCTTCATCTGATAACTCACCAAAATATTTTTTAAATTCTTTGTTGGTAATGATCTTTTTAAATTCTTTCGTATTATAATCAATTTCCTGCCTGATTGCATTTATTTGTGGGCTTGGTGGTTGCCACATCCCACCAGCAAGAAAAGACCCTTTAGGTTCTATTTGAATATAATATCCTGCAGTTAAAGCCTTTTTCCCTCCCGGTGAAATAATAGCTCCAAAATTATTTTTATATGGTGCTTTATTCTTTGAAAAACGAACGTCTCGATTAATCCGGAAAATACAATTCTTTGCTTCCAAATGCTTTATTGAAGAATCAAATTTTGAAACATTAATAATTAGTTGTTCAAGCAATTTTTTGAAATCGATTTTGGCTAATTCATATGAAGAACGATTTTTTTCAAACCATTCCTTATTATTGTTTTCGCTAAGCTGAGCTAAAAATTCAGTTGTGTATTTACTAATCATGGCAATTATTATATAGAAAGTGGTTAATTATCTCCTTCTAGATCTTCGGTGAGTTTCTGGACAATTTTAAAATTATAAAAAAACTCCTTCGCAATTATTCTAATTATTGTATAAACGGGAATGGCTACGACCATTCCTGCAATACCACCAATTTTAGAGGCAATAAGAATAACTAAAAATATTTCAAGCGGATGGGCTTTAACTCTATTTGAAATTACAATTGGTTGAAAGAAAAGAGCATCAATTAATTGAACACTTAAAAATGTTAATGCTATTTTCTGCATTAATGGGACCATCTCAGAATAAAAATTCAAATCCAAATTGCTAGAAGCCCCTATTATTAAAGCGAAACCAAGGCCAAGCAAAGGGCCAACATACGGAATAACATTTAAAATTCCGGCAAACAAACCAATCAACAACGCATTTTTTAAACCAATAATGGATAAAGCGATAGCGGTTAGTGTTGCAACAAAAGCCATGTCAAGCAATACACCAATAAAATAACGTGTCAAAATAGTTTTAGTTTCCCGCATAATATCTTTAATCTTTTCAATCTGTTTTGTTGGTGTTAGAAGCAAAACAATATCATAGATCATGTGTTCATCCTTCATCAAGAAAAATGTAATAAATGAAATGGAAAAAAAAGCAGCAATCATACTTCCCATAAAACCAACTACTTGTTGCGCATATGTTGAAATCTCTTTAAATCCTAGTATTGAAGAAAGTTTTTCTACAAAATAGTTTTCAATTGAATCTCCAGTGCCATAGCCTGTCTGATATTTTTGCAATGTAAATTCTAAATTTTTTAATGGCTCTTGAAAAGTTGCAACCACTTCATTCGGATTAATTTTATTTACAATTCTTAACTCTTCAGCAATTAATGGAATGAACAATGAAAAGAAGACAGCAATAATTGTCAACATAGTAAAAAGCGCAAATACTGTACAAAGTGAAGGTGGCAGGCGGAAATTTTTAATTTTAATTTTCGAAAAAAAATGGACCAATGGTTGGCCTATCAAAGAAAGGATAATAGAAATAGTGACGTATAAAACTATTGTTTTTAAATACCAAACAATTAATGATATTAATACAATTGCAAGGGCTATAAACAGGAATTTAGACTTTGATTGCATATAATAAAGCAAATTAGATATAAGTTAAAAAGAAGCGCTTTAATTATTTTTTTCTGATTACAATTTGTTTTTTAGGCAAAGTATCTTCGTTAGTAATAATAACTTCTTTATAAATTGATTTCCCCTCCATCCCTTTACAACCAGACTTTCTCATGCAATCTTCCTGTTTCATTTCACAATCTTTCATTGAATGTTCACATTTGCCGTCTTCCTGCATCATTTCCTCAGAACATTCACGATGCCCATGCTTAAACATCATGCCTTTTTCATTATTATTGTCTTCAAAACGACATTCTTTCTGTTCTTTATTTCTTGAACAATGTTTCATACAAATTGCGCCAAATGTAGAACAAGTCATCATCATCAACAGAGAAATAATAATTCCTACAGCACCATATGTGAACCACTTATTTACTTGTGATTTTGTTATATATACCAATAAAAAAACTGCGGCTACCAGTACAAACATTTCTACCGATAACAATAAGGCTAATTTCAGAAACATGGTTTAAAGATTTAGGTTAGGACTAATTTACATTAGTAAAATTAGGTAAAAAAACATTAGTTTTAAATCAATTGATTTTTATCACTGGTTTACTATTGCAATAAATACAAATCGGACTAAAGTTTCTATTAGAAATAGGGCTAATTTTATATTCTAATATATAATGGATTCATTAACACATTTAGTTTTAGGTGCAGCAATTGGAGAAGCTGTATTAGGAAAAAGAATCGGCAGAAAAGCGATGCTATGGGGAGCTATTGCTGACACTATAGCTGATTTTGATGTCTTTGCCTCTCCTTGTGTTTCCGATGCACAACAATTGATGATTCATCGCGGAATTACACATTCTCTGCTATTTGTTGTGTTGGTATCCCCTGTTTTAGGATACCTATTTAGTCAATTGTTTAGAAAAACAGAAATAAGCTGGAGGAGCTGGAGTTTATTGTTTTTTCTGGGAATGTTCTCACACGTGTTTATAGATGCTTTCACTTCCTATGGAACAGGATTGTTCGAACCTTTTAACAGTTATCGAGTTTCATTTAATACCATTTTTGTTGCCGACCCGTTTTATACTATCCCATTTTTATTTTGCGTACTGGTTGCATTAATTGCGAAAAATGGTTCACCCAAACGTTTAAAATGGAATAAAGCAGGATTAGTAATAAGTTCATGTTATTTGATCTTCACATTCGTTAATAAATGGCATATAAATGATAAAATGACCGAATCATTTAATAAAAAAGGCATTCAAACAGGTTATCTTATTACTACTCCTACTCCATTAAACAATTTTTTATGGATGGCATATTCTCCTGATAAAACAGGCTATTGGTTTGGGTATTATTCTATTTTTGATAAGACAAATAGTATTGATTGGTATCACATAATGAGGAATGATTCATTGTTATTGCCATTTGCAAATGATGAATCGGTAAAAATTCTAAAGCAGTTTTCAAAGGGATATTACGTAGTTTCAAAAAATGATACTTCCATTTATTTTAATGATATTCGTTTCGGACAAATAGGCGGATGGGATAAGCCCGATTCTTCTTTTGTTTTTTCGTTTGCACTAAACAGGAATGTAGATAATTCGATGGCACTAAACAGGAGAAAATTTAAAACTTCTTTTTCAGAAACATTCTCATCATTGATTACAAGAATTAAAGGAAAATAAAATGGCTAAAAAAGCATTATTATTAGGCGCTTCCGGATTAATTGGAAACGAGGTATTGAATTTACTTTTGCACGACAACTATTTCGAGCATGTTACCGTTTTTGTTCGAAAATTATTATTGGTTGAGCATCCAAAGCTAAAACAACAAATTGTAGATTTTGATAATCTCGAGACTTATAAAAATGAAATTAATGGCGATATTGTATTTTGTTGTATTGGAAGTACTATTAAAAAAGCTGGTTCACAAGATGCTTTTACAAAAGTTGATCTTACCTACCCGTTAGAATTTGCAAAACTATCTAAGCAGAATGGAATAAAACAATTTTTATTGGTTTCGTCATTAGGTGCAAATGGTTCATCCTCGAATTTTTATTTAAAAGTGAAAGGAGATCTTGAAAGCAACTTAGAGAAAATAAAATTTGAAAACTTAATAATACTTAGGCCATCTATGTTACTAGGGAACCGAAAAGAATTTAGATTAGGTGAAATAATCGGGAAGGCGTTTATGCAGATTTTTTCATTTCTTTTTTTCGGAAAACTTAAAAAATATAAAGCTATTGAAGCTTCTGATGTAGCAAAGGCTATTGTCAATCTTTCAAAAGCCATAAAAGATGAAGTTAAAATTGTTGAATCAGATGAACTAAAAATATTTAGTGAATCAATTCTATAATACTTGAATTTAAAAAAAAAAGCCCTCATTTGATAAACAAATGAGGGCTTCAAATTTAATTTACTACAATGCTTTCAAAGCATTTAATCGTTCCCAATGATCACTAATTCCAAGTTCTGCTTGTGCTAAAAGTTTTTCTGCATTTGCAGGATCTTGACGCGTTAGTATACTAAAGCGAGTTTCATTGTATAAGAACTCCTTCAATGGCAATGATGGTTCTTTACAATCAATTGTAAAGCGCTCACCTCTTGCTTTTAAAGGATTATAACGGAACAATGGCCAGTAACCTGATTTTACAGCATTTACCTGATGCTCTGCACCGTGAACCATATCGTAACCATGTGCAATACAATGACTATATGCAATAATGATTGATGTTCCAGGAAATGCTTCCGCTTCTTGAATTGTTTTAATGGTATGTGCATCATTAGCACCCATTGCGATTTGGGCAACATAAGCTGAACCATGCGCAATTGCTTGAAGAGCTAAATCTTTTTTACCATTTGCTTTTCCGTTTACAGAGAATTTTGCACTTGCTCCAATTGGAGTTGACTTGGATTTTTGTCCACCAGTATTTGAATAAACCTCCGTATCAAGAACAATAATATTTACATTTTCTCCGGTTGACAGAACATGGTCTAACCCACCAAATCCGATATCATAAGCCCATCCATCACCTCCAATAATCCAATGTGATTTTTTCACTAAATGATCCGCAAGGAAAGTTAATTGTTTCATTTCAAAATTGCTGAATGGTGCAATTCGCTGACGAAGAATTTTTATTTTTTCACGTTGTTTACGAATTCCATCCTCAGTGGTTTGATCTGCATTCAAAATTTCATCAACAAAGCTTTCACCAATGATATCGCGAATATTATTTAAAAGTGTTTTTGCAATATCAGTTTTTTTATCGTAGGCCATTTTTATTCCAAGACCAAATTCTGCATTGTCCTCAAACAATGAATTTGCCCATGCCGGCCCACAACCTTCATTATTCGTTGCCCATGGAGTGCTTGGCAAATTACCACCATAAATAGAAGAACATCCTGTTGCATTTGCTACAACCATTTTATCGCCATATAACTGTGATAATAATTTCACATATGGAGTTTCGCCACAACCTGAGCAAGCTCCTGAAAACTCAAACAATGGTTGTAATAATTGTGTTCCTTTTACTGTATTTTTATTTACACGTGAACGATCAATTTCAGGAAGAGATAAAAAGAAATTCCAATTTTTAATTTCCTGTTCTTTCACCGGAAGTTGTGGAACCATATTGATTGCTTTATGGCCTGGTTGTGTTTTACTTTCAATAGGACAATACTCAACACATAAATTACATCCTGTACAATCTTCAACAGCAACTTGTAAAGTATAAGCTTCATTTTCTTTCACAAATTCCTTTCCAATAGGAGCAATGTGTTTGAAATCTGTAGGAGCTTTCGATAATTCATCTTTATCATAAACCTTACAACGTATTGCTGCATGAGGACAGATTAAGAAACATTTTCCACATTGAGAACATAATTCGGCATCCCACTCCGGAACATTATCAGCAATATTTCTTTTTTCCCATTGCGTAGTTGCTACAGGATACGTGCCATCTATAGGGAATGCGCTCACAGGCAGTTCATCACCTTCAAATGACATGATCTTAGCCAATACATTTTTAACAAATGCTGGTGCATTATCCGAAACCATTTTTTCACTTTCAATAATTCCTGTCTTATATTTTGAATAATCGATTTGGTGAAGATTTTCAATTGCTTTATCAACTGCTTCAAAGTTTTTCTGAACAACTTTTTCTCCTTTATCAGAATATGTTTTTTGAATCGCATCCTTAATGCGTTTGATAGCTTCTTCTTTCGTAAGTATTCCTGCAATTGCAAAGAAACAAGTTTGCAAAATAGTATTTACCCTCGAGCCCATACCAGCTTCACGTGCAACTTTCGATGCATCAATTACATAAAAATTAATTTTTTTAGCGATGATCTCTTCTTGGATATGCTGAGGGAGTTTTTTCCAAACTTCTTCTTTTTCAAACGGGGTATTCAATAAGAAAGTAGCCCCTTGTTCAGCAGTTTTTAAAATATCATATTTATTGATGAAATTAAATTGATGACAAGCAATAAAATTTGATGACCCCACTAAATAGGTTGAACGGATTGGATTTTTTCCGAAACGCAAATGAGACACAGTAAGCGAACCCGATTTTTTAGAATCGTATACAAAATATCCTTGTACATAATTATCAGTTGTATCTCCAATAATTTTAATAGAGTTTTTGTTCGCACTCACAGTACCATCTGCACCTAAACCGTAAAATAATCCACGGAACAAATGCTGTTTTTCTAAAGAGAACGTATGATCGTATGTTAAACTTAAATGAGTTATATCGTCTTCGATACCTACTGTGAAATGTTTTTTTGAAACCTCCACATTCAATTCGTCATAAATAGCTTTCACCATTGCTGGTGTAAATTCTTTTGATGCAAGTCCATAACGACCACCAATCACTTTTAATTTCTCACCTGTCCACTCTTCTGCAATAGCGGTAATAACATCTTGGTAAAGAGGCTCTCCAACACTTCCCGGCTCTTTACAACGGTCAAGCACAGCGATTTTTTTCACTGACTTCGGAATAGAATTTACAAATGCTTTAACATCCAAAGGACGGAATAAACGCACATAAATATATCCCACTTTTTCGCCTTTCGCATTCATCTCATCCACCATTTCATGAACAGTACTGGATCCTGAACCCATAATAACAATGATACGATCAGGGTTTTCGTGTCCGAAATATTCATACAATTTATATTCCCTTCCTGTAAGTTCAGCAAATTGTTTCATTGCTGCATTTACCGCGATAGGAACATTTAAGTAATATTTATTTGATGCTTCACGGCCTTGAAAAAACACATCTGGATTTTGTGCTGTTCCTCTAATTGAAGGCTTTTCTGTTGACATAGCACGACTACGAAGTGTAAGTAAATCTCCTTCATCAATCATTTTTAAGATCACCTCATCGGGTATCACTTCTACTTTCATTAATTCATGTGAGGTACGGAAACCATCGAAAATATTAAGGAATGGAACTTTTGAACGAAGCGTTGAAGCTTGCGCAATCATTGCCATATCCATTGCTTCCTGTGCATTGCGTCCAAAAAGCATCCCCCATCCTGTTTGGCGCACCGACATTACATCAGAGTGATCACCAAAAATTGAAAGAGCGTGAGTTGCTAATGTTCGTGCTGCAATATGAAAAACTGTTGGCGTTAACTCTCCAGCAATTTTATACATATTAGGGATCATCAGTAATAACCCTTGAGAGCAAGTAAACGTAGATGCTAAAGCTCCGCCTTGCAATGCGCCATGAATAGCACCGGCAGCACCCGCTTCACTTTGCATTTCCATAATGCGCGGAATTTCACCAAACACATTTTTCTTTCCATCTGCAGACCATTCGTCACAGAACTCACCCATTGTGGAAGACGGTGTAATAGGATATATCGCACACACTTCACTTGTCTTGTATGCAATGTAAGCCGCAGCTTCATTGCCATCCATAATCTTTGTTTTATTCTTCATACTATATTTATTATTACACTAATTCTTCAAAACTTCTATTTAAATAAACACCTATCATTTCTTTTCTATATTCCCTTGAATACACATCGTTATCAACAATACGGGCTTTTTTTATTGCCTGGCTAATTAATTCTTCTTTTTCATCTTTCGTTGCACCTTCAACAACAACAGGTTTCGGATCGACTCCACCTAAAACAATTTTAATTTTTCCAGATTTATTAATCGTTACAGCTGTTGTAAGTGAGCTAAATTCAAGGCTTTCGCGCTGACGCAATTTCTTGTAAACAGATTTAAATTCTTCATGCATTGGAAGCTGAATCGATTTTATGATTGCAGTTTTATTGAATTTCCTTGGACTTACACCATCGCCAGTGTAAATACTTTCAAGTGGAACAATAGTTGAAATGTTATTTTCAATCACTTCAATATTCGCATTCATGCTTATTAAAACAACTGCTGTATCGGAAACAAATTTTGAAAAACAATTTTTCTTTCCTCCGGTCGCAATACAAATATCTCCGTCACATTTTAAACAATAACCTACAGCTTCTCTCCACCACTCACTTTGATTATAAAAAGAGCATCTGTTCTCGCAAAGTAAATTTCCACCAAGTGTAGCCGTTTTTCTAATCATTGGCGATGCTACAGAATGAGCCGCTTCAAGCAATGCAGGAAAATGTTGAACAAGGTGTTTGTTTTTTTTCAAATCATCAAGACGAACTAATGATCCAATTGAAAGAAAATTTCCGATTAGAAAAGTGTTTTTCAATTCATCAATTCCAGAAATGTCAATCAAATAACTTGACTCTTCATTTCCTTGAAACTTATTTACAATTACATCAGTTCCTCCAGCAATATATCGAAAGCTATCTATATGAGCATTTGCCTCATAAATAGCTTGTTCAAGAGTTTTCGCTTTAAGATATAATTTTTCTTTTATCATTTAGGCGATACTTTTTTCTTTAGATAATTTAATCACTTTCATTTGTCGCAAAACTTCTTCGGCACTGATTGGCAATTTAGTAATGCGAACTCCTACTGCATTAAATACAGCATTTGCTATTGCAGGAATCACAGGATGAATTGCCCCTTCACCCGCTTCTTTTGCACCAAATGGTCCTTCAGGATCAATTGTTTCTATAATATTCGCGTGGATATCAGGTGTATCTAAGGACGTTGGAATTTTATAATCAAGGAAATTATTATTCACTAATAATCCGTTATAATACTTCATTTGTTCACTCATCGCCTGCCCCATTCCCATATGCCACGACCCTTCTAATTGTCCTTCAACAGCTAAAGGATTTATTGCTTTACCACAATCATGCGCTCCCCAAACATTCAATACTTTTACATGACCGGTTTCAACATCAACATTAACCTCCGCAATACAAGCACCAAATGTGTAAGAAGGACTTAATCCTGCACCCGCACCTTTAAAATCGCCTCCTAATTTTGGAGAAATATATTTTCCGCTGACAGAAACTGCGCCTCGGTTTGCAGTTAAAATATCAACGACTTCCAACCAAGACAAATCCACTTTTTTATCGTTACTGAATACGCGACTATCCACAAAATTAAGTTCCTCTTCTGCAACTTCTTTTTGTTTTACAATCGCTTCAATGATTTCTTTTTTCAGATTTTCAGCTGCATCTTTTGCGGCATTACCTGCCATAAATGTTACACGGCTCGAATAGCTCCCGAAATCGACAGGAGTTAATAAAGTATCTGCGCCAAGCACAAATAAATGATCCATCCCTAATCCTAATACTTCTGAAACAATAATCGCAAGCATCGTATCACTACCTTGTCCAATGTCACTAGCACCAGAAGTAATCAAAACTCGTCCATCAAAATCAAGTTTTAAATGAACAACTGATTGTGGCAATTCATTCCAGTGAATAGGCAGTGCGCTACCGCTGATAAAAAATCCGCAACCTACACCAAGTCCGTGACCAGTTTTTAATTTACCTATGCGATTTTTCCATTCTGATTGTTCCATCACTTTCTGCAATGATTCGCGACTTCCATTGGAAGTAATACGATAATGCCCAACGGTTAATGTATTTGAATCAAGAAAATTTTGCATCCTCATTTCGCAAGGATCCATCTTGATTTTATATGCCAGATCATCAATGATCGACTCAACGGCAAAACGTGAGTTTACAGCTCCGTGGCCTCTCATCGCACCACATTGAGGTTTATTTGTATATACCCTAAATGTGCGAAATCCAAAATTATCTAATTTGTATGGAGCTTGCAAAAGCACTCCATTGTAATACGAAGTAACCACACCAAAACTACCGTAAGCACCACCATCAATCGCAACATCTGCATCCAATACTTTCATGAAGCCATCTTTGGAAATACCCATTTCAACGGTCAACTTCGAAGGATGCCTACCATGATTTGTCAGGAAAACTTCTTCACGCGACAAACGAACACGAACGGGTCTGCCTGTTTTACGAGCAATGTGTGAAACAATAACTTCATGAGGAAAAGGATCGCTCTTACCTCCAAAACCACCGCCAACATAAGGTTTTATAACACGAACACGGCTCAATGAAACTTCCATAACCTTAGCCAATGCTCTATGTAAATAATGTGGAACTTGCGTTGCTGTTGTAATTGTCAAACCATTTTCATCCCAAACAGCTGTAGCAGCATGTGGTTCGGTAAATCCATGGCTAATCCCCTCAAACTCAAAAGACATTTTAGTTGTGACATCAGCATCTTTCAATCCTTGCTGTTGATCACCAAAACGCAATTCTGCCTTCTTATGAATGTTGTTATTGAATTTTCCGTATTGATGAATTTTTTCATTTTCACCAACATCACTCAATGAATCTTCGATGTGTAAAAATTCTTTTATACGTTTATATTTTACTTTGATCAGCTTACAAGCTTCGGCAGCTATTTCTTCACTATCAGCAGCAACAGCGGCAACTATTTCACCAATGTAACGCACTTTTTCAATTGCCATAGCCGTTTCATCTTGTGAAATTGGCAAAACACCAAACTTAATTGGCAATTCTTTTCCAGTAGCTATATAATGAACTCCTTCTAATTTAAGCGCCTCTGCAGTATCAATGTTTTCGATCTTTGCATGCGGATAAATACTGCGTAAAAACTTGCAATGCAAGGCATTTTTCGTTTGAATATCATCGGCATATTCTGCAGCACCCTTCACTTTTTTCTCTGCCTCAATATATGGTCGACCAACACCAACCGCCCCGGAAATAGTTTTTGATTTCCCCTCTTCCTTTTTGGGTATAAGATTGGAAGATTCAAGAGCATATTCAGCAACAGCTTCAATAATTTTTTTATAACCGGTACATCTGCATAAATTTCCTGATAAACCATCTTTAATCTGGTGCATCATTGAATCTATACCATCCTTTTTATTAAGTGTTGGAATCAGGCTCATAGATGTCATTACCATCCCTGGAGTACAAAACCCACATTGAATAGCACCTTTTTCAACAAACTTCTCTTGCAACTTATGTAATTCAGCGCCCTTGGCAATACCTTCTATAGTTGTTATTTCGGCATTATCAAAACGTAAAGCGGGAGTAATACAACTTAATACGGGTTCATTATTTACCAAAACGGTACAAGCACCACAACTTCCTTGTTCACACCCCACTTTTGTGCCAGTCAAACCAACTTTTTCGCGAATCACACTTGATAACATGTCGTGATTATTCACCAAAAGGTTGTATTGTTTGCCGTTTACTTTTAATTTAATTTGCTTCATTCGAATATCCTTAGCCCGCTCTTTATTTCTAAATATTTGCAATTACTATTCGCAATTTTTCACTTATTTCATTCGCATGAGCCAAAAGTTTCTCATTTTCAATTGCCATCATTGAAGCTACGGGATCAACAGCACTTACCTCTACCCTGCCATCTGTATGCTCTTGAACTATAACATTACACGGCAACATTGTTCCAACTTTGTCTTCAACTAAAAGAGCCTGATAAGCATATTTTGGGTTACATGCGCCTAGTATTCTATATTTTTTGAAATCAACATCAATTTTTTTCTTTAATGTTTCTTTCATATCAATATCTGTAACAATTCCGAAGCCCTCTTTCTTAAGTTCATCTATAACTTTCGTAATAGTTGAATCAAAATCAGAACTTGATATTTTAGAGAAATGATAGTTCATTTTATTTTGTTATTATATTATTTCGTACCTTAGTATTCGATTTACATAAAAATCACGCGAAGGCATTTTTGTATTCAGTTCAAAATTGTGATTATTGACTAACAA
>CAIXIP010000100.1 GCA_903919535.1 uncultured Bacteroidota bacterium
GATCAAATACTCCCGAAATTTTAGTAAGTCCGTCAATTATCTTAGCTTCCTTTTCTCCAAATAAGCCACGGATATCATCTAATGTATAATCAGTATCTTCAACAACATCATGCAAAAGTGCGCAAACAATGGATGTTGTTCCCAAACCAATTTCTTCTGCACAAATAAGGGCAACAGCAATAGGATGATAAATATAAGGTTCACCTGTTTTTCTACGCATATCTTTATGCGCTTCCAAAGCAAGATCAAATGCTTTGCGGATAAGCAGTTTGTCGCCTTTTTCGAGCGTTCTTCTACAAGCGCGTAGTAATGCACGGTAGCGTTTTAGTATTTCTTTTTTTTCGGCTTCTAAATCAATTATTGGGTGATCTTGCATAACAGGAGATTATTTTTGTGCAATTTAATAATAAATTGAGGTTTTATGAAAATGGTTTATTTTGAGAGCTTATTTACTCTTGTGTTTGCATTTGTTCCCATTTCCAAGCAGTTTCCATCATTTCATCTAATGTGAACTTTGTTTTCCATTTCAGTTCTTTTTCAGATAAAGTTGTATCAGAAAATATGGCTTCAACATCACCATCTCTTTTAGGACCAATGTTGTAACTTAATTTTTTGTTTGATATCTTTTCAAAAGCGTTGATTGCCTCCAAAACACTAACTCCATTTCCACTACCTAAGTTGAAAATGGAAAAATTTGTTTTTTGTTTTTTATTGATAATGTATTCCAATGCTTTGATATGTGCAATTGCGATGTCAGTTACATGTATATAGTCGCGGATGCAGGAACCGTCTCTGGTATCATAGTCGGTGCCATGAACAGCCATTTCTTTGATCTTTCCAATTGCCGTTTGAGTTATAACAGGAACAAGGCTTGTTGGTTTATTGATAGGGTCTTCACCAATCAAGCCGGAAACATGAGCGCCAACAGGATTGAAATAACGTAAAGCAATACTAGTTAACTCCTGAAAAGCTTTGGAATAATCTTTTATTATTTCTTCTCCAACTTGTTTGGTGTATGCATAAGGAGATTCGGATTTACCCAAAGGGGTTGTCTCTTTCACAGGTAATTCACTGATGTTTCCATAAACAGAACAAGAGGACGAAAAAATAAAATGTTCAATTTTAAACTTAAGGCAACATTCTAAAATGTTAAGTAATGAATTAATATTGTTTGAATAATATTTATGCGGATTGTTTACCGATTCAGGAACAGATTTAAAGGCCGCAAAGTGAATAATTCCCACTATATTATTTTCGTTTTCGAAAACAGTTTCTAAACTTTTACTGTCACAAAGGTCAATTAGATAATTAATTACTTTCTTGCCTGTTATTTTTTCTATTCGTTGAAATGTTTTTGCAGAAGAATTAGAATAATTATCAATTGAAATTACATTGTAATCGGTGTTTTCAAGCAATTCGATGATAGTATGTGAGCCAATATATCCTGCTCCTCCGGTAATAAGTATTGTTTTAGATGTATTCATATTTTTTAAAGATAATAAATATATTAATTGGTATAACTCTAACCACGGAGTCACAGAGAAAAAGGAGTTTCACAGAGTTTAGGTTTAGATTAATTCCCATCGACATAATTATTCTTTTGGCAGTTTTGCAAACTCTTCGGTGACAAGAGATACTAACTGATCTTTAATAATTTCGCAATGAAAATTAATCAACAAACCTTTTGGTTTTCCTGTAAGTTTTAAGTACGATAAAAGCTGTGCTTTATACAATGGAATCATCTGTTCAACCGCTTTCTCTTCAATAATAATTAAATCATTTACGAGTATATCAAGTTTCAAACTTCCTCCTAAATTTTTTCCTTTATAATGTACCGGAACATAAATTTGTGATTTAACAAACAGTCCGGCATTTTTCATTTCATCTATAAAGCAGGTTTCATAAACTGATTCGATTAATCCTGGACCAAGGTGCTTATGAACTTCAATAGCACAACCGATTATTTTGTATGAAATTTCGTTTATATGTTTTTGAGTGATCATCTCTGTGTTTCTCTGTGCACTTAGTGTCTTTGTGGTTGTTTGTAATATCTACTCTTTCTCTATGTTAACTTTTTATAGACATCCGCATAAAGTTGAACCCCTTTTTCAAGAGAAAAATAATTTTCAGCAGCTTTTTTTATTGTGGATTTGTCTGTTTCCAAAAGTAGATCAATTTGATTAATTATTCGAAGGTATTCTTCGGTTGAGAACTCATTAATAATGATACCAGATTTTGAATCAGAAATAATTTGATCGCTATCGCCAATACCTGAGTTGGTAATTATTGGGATACCCCGACCCATTATTTCACCCGTTTTTGTGGGGGAGGATGCCTTTTTTGAATATAATGGTTTAATAAAATAGATCGAAATTTGTGAAAGACTTAGATATAGTGGAACTTCATTTCTGCTTGCCGAATGAATGATAAGTTTTGCTTTAGAAATGCCTTTTAATTCAGCTTCCGATAAAATTAAATTTTTATCATCCGGAGTGATGAATAAAAACTTTGCGTTTGACTTTTTTGATAATAGTAATTTGAAAAAATCCAGCATTTCATCTAGCATATACCAGGTGCCAATAGACCCCAGATAACTGATGATAAAATCATCCTGTTCAATTTTCAGGTTTTTTTTGAGTTCATTCTGTTTTGTTGGATCGATACTTTTTTCTGAAAATAATTTCAAATCAACACAGCAGGGAATAACTTCAATTGGAATTTCTTGCTTTTGAAAAGGAGGCCAGGATAAAATCTCCTTCTTTGCATTTTGCGTTAAGCTAATGGTGTAATCAGCGTTACAGAGGAATTCAAGTTCTTTCTTTTTAAAAAAAATATATATGCGTTTATGGATGATGTTATTTAGATTCCATATTCCTCCATCAATTCGTTCATTCGCCCAAAAACCACGCATATCGAATAAGAATTTTATTCCATATTTCTGTTTTAATTTTAATCCGATTAATGCCGCCATATAGCTTCTGCAATGGACCAGTTCAAACTTTTTTTCTTTGTAGATTGCGATAGCCTTTTTATTGATGCGATTTAAATTGAATTGTTTAGCAAAAACAGACGGAAGCTTTGAATAAGAAACGGGATACCACGCAATATTGTTTGATTGCAGTAATTCATTTATGAATTTGCTTTGTTTTTCAAATCGATCTTTCTTTTCACAGCTAATTATTGAGATTTGATGTCCCAATTCAGATAAGCCAATTAAATATGGCATTACTTGGGATTGACCTAATGGGTCAGTCATTCCATCGTATGAGATGTAGAGCACTTTCATTGTTTATATACTTTTTTTTATAAAATGAGATTTCAGTCTTTTCTCGATACTCTCCTTTCAGTCGAACTCGAAGTGACAATCAAAGCTGTCATTTCGAACGTAATGAAATGCAGAGAAAAATCTGCCTTTCGAAAATGAGATTACAGCTACTTCTCGATACTCTCCTTTCATTTGAACTCGAAGAGACGATCAAACTTGTCTTTGAGTGTTTTTTTTCGAAAAATGTATTCGTTTTTCTTTTTCAGTTTACCCGATGGTCAGTGATAATTTACGTCCAAGTCCAATTTCTAAAAGTCGGTAAAGTGTCGAAAGTTGAATGTCACTGTGTCCGTTTTCAATTCTGGAAATAAAACTTTTTTTAGTCCCAGTTTTTTCGGCAAGTTGTTCTTGTGTCATGTGCGCTAAATGTCGCTCTTCTCTTATGATTTCACCAATTGCAAATGCCTTTGCCTTTATTTCAAATTCAGTCCGTTTGTTAGAACCTGTTTTGCCATAACGCTTTTCAAGATGTTCTTCAAAGGTCGTTACATTCTTCTCTACTTTATTTTTTGCTTTCATTTTCGGTCTATTTATTTTTTTTGTTTAAAATACTCTGCTTTTAATTTTTCGGCCTTTTCAATTTCCGACTTTGGTGTCTTTTGTTTTTTTTTCTGAAAACCATTAAACAATACAACTATACGCCCTTCGTCAAAACAACAGAAGATTCTAAAAATATTGCTTCCATATTCAATCCTTATTTCATACAAGCCATCTGCACCTTCCATATGGTCTAAGAATTTCTTAGGAACTCTGTCAACCACGCTAATAAGATATAAAACATCATCAATTTTCCCCTTTACTTTTTCGGTCTGTTCGTCAAAGAATTCCTCAAAGTAATGTTTGTAATAAATGATTTGTCGTATTTGTTTCATAGCACAAAGTTAACTAATAATGGAACAAGGTCAAAATATATTCTCAAGAAATTTTCTGGTAATTGAAGTTTTTTTCTTAAAATGACGCCCATCTATGAACTTTCGAACGAAACAAAGTTCAGAGAGAAATCTGTTTTTACTTTTTGCTGACAAATATAAAGATTGCTCCGCGGAGTTCAGACGAAAGGCTAAAATGTCGAAGTGGGAGGTCATCTTGAGCAAAGTCGAAGGAGTCGAAATGACATTCACGTTGACATTCAAAAGATTTACATTGCCCTCACAAGTTTAAACAATATTTAAAACATTGTAGTATTTTTGTTAAAATAAAAATAATATCCCAAACGGATGATACTTTCTATTTTCGATTTATTACTTGCTCCTTTATATCTTATTACCATTTATTTAATTGCAGGCAATATTGAAAATA
>CAIXIP010000101.1 GCA_903919535.1 uncultured Bacteroidota bacterium
AATTTTTTCGCATTTTCTGCGGTGTAAGTATTACCCGGCAAAAAGAAGTTGTCCATTGGTCGTATGTCATTGATGGAATAAATAGCGCCATCTTTTTCCAAATAACAATAAAAATGTGCTTCCGGTTCATATTTTGTGCCATTCGCTTCGTCATTCATTTGCATAGAATATACAAAACCGTTTGCCTCATCAATAATCGCTTTGCCATCTTTATAAGAAGTGGTATTTTTTATTGTAAGGCTTTTATCTGATTCAATACCTTCTTTTACAGTACTAATGGCAAGGCTAGTTGAAACTGTGATGGTATATGCGTCATTTAATTTGATGTCAACTCCGCCATTTCCATTTTTTTCCATTTTGGCATCTTTGGGTAAATTAACAATTACAGGAACCATTGTTGAAATGGCACTTAAATCTGTTGCAACCCAAGAGCTAGGATCAATATTGATAACTGGTGCTGTTGTTGTTTCGCTTGTACTTGTAGTACTTTCGGCAGTTGTGTTTTTTGTTTCTGTTGATCCTCCGCAAGAGGATAGGAAAAATAATGCTGCTACTGAAATGCTTGTCAAATAGTGTTTCATAATTTTTTGTTTTTAGGATGAATGATTTTTTGTGTTATTATTTATTTTACTTATTTCGTTCTTCTGTTTCACTTTGCTTTTCTAACAGCTAATGATTAAGCTATTATTAACAGTTCATTAATGGGTAACTACAATTTTTTGTTTGATTAGTTGATTATTATTCAACCCGAAAATAAAATATATTCCATTACTTAACTCTTTTGCAGTAATGTTGTAATTGTTGTTTGAATTTAATTTTACAGCTTGAATTGTTTGCCCTAATTCATTAATTATGAAGAAAATTCCTTCAGTTGTTGATTGAATTGTAAACACTCCATTGTTTGGGTTTGGATAAATGCTTAGCGTTGGGCTGTTCTGTTTTAATTGATTGCTGCTAGTAGTTAAAGCGTTAACTTTACGGATGCGTTGGTTTCGAAAATCCGAAATATACATGTTGCCAATAACATCAAACGCAACGCAATTTGGACCTTGTAATTGAGCATTGACAGCAAGGCTTCCGTCTCCACTAAATCCGGAAATGCCTGTACCTGCTTCGGTTGATATAATTCCTGCAGTATTTATTTTGCGTACACGGTTATTGTCGGTATCACCAAAATATAGATTCCCCGATTTATCAAATGTGAGTCCACTTGGATAGTATAATGTTGCACTAGTGGCAAGACCACCGTCTCCATTAAAACCAACAGCACCCGTACCAGCAATGGTAGAAATGATTCCATCTGTATTTATTTTTCTAATCCGCTGATTGTCGCAAAAATAAACATTGCCGGCAGTATCAACAGTAATGCTACTTGGCCCGTAAATGTTGGCGTTAATTGCCAGGCCGGCATCGCCACTGAAGCCCTGGGTTCCTGTTCCGGCAATAGTTGAAATAATCCCAGCTGTATTGACTTTTCGAATTCGAAAGTTATTTCTATCCGAAATATACAAATTACCTGATGCGTCAAGAGCAATGCCAAGAGGAGCAAAAATAGTTGCGTTAGTCGCGAGTCCTGCATCTCCACTGTATCCGGAAACTCCAGTACCTACAACGGTTGAAATTATTCCAGCCGTATTAATTTTTCTAATGCGATGATTGCTTCCATCCGAAACATAGATATTGCCTATTGTGTCAATCGCAATAGCTTGAGGTATACTTATTTGTGCATTTGAAGCGGCTGCGCCATCTCCACTAAATCCGGCAACTCCTGTTCCTGCAATGGTTGAAATCAATCCGCTAGTAGTTATTTTTCGGATTCGATAATTCAGTGCATCAGCAATGTATAAATTACCGGCAGCGTCTGTCGTAATCATCACAGGGGTATTAAGTTGTGCGTTTACAGCAGCGATGCCATCTCCATTGTAAGCAGCCACTCCTGTTCCTGCAATGGTATTGATAATTTGGGCAGTTGAATTCATTGAAAACAAGAAGCCTAGAGCTAAAATGAGAATATTTGTAATGTATTTTTTCATTCTTGTTTGTTTCATGAATTTTTATTCTTAATTGTTTAATTATTTGAATGCAAAGGAACAGTTGTTAGCCTCGAAATAATAATATTATTGGGTGACAAAATGGGGGACAGGTTGTAATTGATTGATATTCAGGTAAAAAAAAGAGAAGTAATGGGGATTCGGTCTTAGGAAAAAAATGTATGGTGACAATATGGGGGGGGATAAATTTAAAAACAATGAAATCATCTGTTAAATTTTTCAGAAAAAAGATTAAAAAGAACAGAAAATGGAGCATTAATTTATGTCTAAAATGAATTTTGTTAGATTCTCGTTGGCATCTAGTTCAAATTTTTTCCTAATTCGATTGCGTGCTTTTTTTACGGAATCAGGAGTAATATTTAAAATATTTGCAATTTCTTTATTTCCTAAGTTACATCTTAGTAAAGCGCAAAGGCGTAATTCATTTCTAGTCAAGTCGGGAAACTCAATTTTTAATTGATCAAAAAAATCTTTATAGACTAAATTAAAATTCGTGATAAACTCCTCCCAATATTCATTTGGGTCAAGGTTTTCTTTGATTGTTGTTAGTATATGTTCTGCTGAAGAAACTTGAGGATTTGTGCTTGTAGTCTTCATTTCATCAACTTGCTCCTGCAGTTTATCTAACAATCGCGTTTTTTCCTTAAGAAGATTGGTGTAGTTTGTTAGCTTTTCCTGCTTGAGTTGAACAACGACTTCTAAATTTTGTGTTTCAAGTTGATTCCTTTCTAATTCTTTTTGCGCTAGATTTTGCGCCATTAAGTGCATTTCTTTATGTTTTTTTATATTTATTCGTTGTCTATTGATTAATAATAAAGCTAATAGACATACAAAAACAAGAATGCTGATTAATAAATATTTTTTGTATTCCGCAATTTGATTTTCTTTTTTTAAAAGTATCAGTTCTTTTTCTTTTTTATCCACATCATATTTGATTTGCATCTCAGTAATTTGCTTGCTTTTTGTTTCATTGAACAAACTATCTTTTGCAATAACATATTGTTTATAGTAATCAAGCGATAATTGCATTTGATTTTGCTTTTCATATAATTCACTTAATGAATATTGAATCCCGGCAATTCCTTCCAAATCCTTAATTTCTATTGCACTTTTTAGTGCCATGAGCAAATATTCTTCAGCTTCTTTATATTTATTTTGAAGCATATAAAGGTCACCAATATTGCCAAGATTAATTTCAATTCCTCTTTTATCGCCAAGCTCTTTCCTTATTGTTAAGGCATCCATAAAATAACCTAACGCTTTGTCATAATTACCTTGTTTGCAATACACAATTCCAACGTTGTTAAGATTAATTGATTTTTCCCGATTGTTTTTTTGTTCTTCGTTTAAACTAATACATTTAAAATAGTATTTTAATGCATTATTGTAATCGCCCTTAAGGTTAAATATGTTGCCAATATTGCCAAGATGAAGAGCAACGCCTTCTTTGTCATTTAATTCTTCAGCAATGCGTAATGCCTTTTCGTAGTATTCCAATGCTTTTGGGTAGTCGCTTTGATCGTTGTATACTAGACCGATATTGCCAAGGATACTTGAAATACTTTTTTTATTAGCAATTTCTTCATTTATTTTAAGCGCTTTAAAATAATGCTCCAACGCTTTCGAATAATTGCCTTGATAGTAATAAACATGTCCAATATTATTTAAGGAGTTCGCGCTGCCTTTAAAGTAGAATGTTTGTTCTGAAAGTTTTAATGCTTGTTTAGCAAATACAAGGGCATTCTCATAATTTCCAATATCTAATGATTTTGTACTTAAATTATTTAGAATGTTAATTTTTGAGCTATCTTCTTTTGTAGTGTTAAGGAGAATTTGTATTGAATCTGTTTTTTGATATTGAGCGAAAGATTGTTTACCTCCAATTATAAAAATTGCGGCAAGTGCTATTAATACGAAACGGGTAGGATTCATGGTTTTTTGAATAGAATCAAATATATAGTTTTTCTATCGATTTTCCCCCTTAGGTAAAATGCCATAAAAAAGGCTTCGCAATTGCGAAGCCTTTTATTTTTTATTCTATTGTTTACTATAATAATCCGATAAGATAATCAGGGAACAATCCGAGAGCGAGGATTAATATTGCAACAAGTGCCAATAATAATTTATGATTTGTTTGAACTTCAATTTCTTCGCCTTTTCCTTCTTTGAAATACATGGCAATGATTATTTTAAAATAATAATACACACCTACCAAAGATGCGATAATTGCTACCATCACCAAGCCTGCATATCCAGCTTGGAATGCTGCAGTGAAAATATAATATTTAGCAAAGAATCCTGCTGTTGGTGGAATACCTGCTAATGAAAGCAATGCAACAGTCATTACAAATGCTAAAAAAGGATTTGATTTTCCTAAGCCATTGAACGTATCTGTATTGATAGTATCTTTTGCTTTACTTACAATATTTAAAATGCAGAATGTTCCGATAGAACCAATTGAATAAGCAGCAGTATAAAATAAAATAGCGCTGTTCGAATATTTATTTCCAGCTAATAATGCTAATAACATGTATCCGGCATGTGCCACACTTGAGTATGCTAACATTCGTTTTGTATTTGTCTGCAACACTGCCGTGATGTTACCAACCAACAATGTTAATGCAGCCATTACCCAAAGAATGTTTACCCAAGTATTGCTAACGTCAGCAAAAGTTGTAGAGAATAAGCGTAAGAATGCTGCAAAAGCTGCAGTTTTAACAATTGTAGCCATGATTGCTGTAACAACCGTTGGTGCTCCCTGATAAACGTCCGGTGCCCAAAAGTGAAAAGGTGCAGCTGATACTTTAAATGCTAAACCAATCAACATCAATAAAACTCCTGCATAAAATATTGCAGGAACAGTTGCTTGATGAGATGAAATAAATGTTTTGATTTCTATTAGATCAAAAGAGCCGGTTGATCCGTAGATCAATGCAACACCAAACAATAAAAACCCTGTGGCAAAGGAGCCCATTATTAAATATTTGAATGCAGCTTCATTTGAAGAAAGGTCAGTTTTATTACTTCCAGCTAAAACATACATGGAAATAGAAAGAATTTCGATACCCAAAAACAACATGGTCATATTGGTGTATGAAACCATAATGACAGCACCTACCAAAGCAAATAAGACCAAAGCAAAATGGTCGGCTTGGCTTGTTTCTTCCTTGAAAAAGCTTTCGGACATTAAGAACCATAAGAATGCAATCACTAAAATTACGGATGTAAATGCAACAGCATAATTATCGTAACGCATCATATTAAAATACAATACATTGGTGTCCCAATCGAAAATATTTAATACAAATGTGGTGATCAATCCTATCAATACTAAAGGATATAATAATTTCTTAAAGCTGAAAATCTCAGCTAACAATGAAATTACACCTAATGAAGAAAGTAATACTAATGCTTTCATAGAGCCCTTCTATTTCCCAAAACAGGAAAAATTTTAAATTAAATTTATATTTTTCATTTTCGTCAATTACTCTTTTCTATACCGAAAAGATTAATGGGCGATGCTACTTAACAACTTCTCAATTGCCGGTCCGGATATATCTAACAACGGTTTCGGATAAACACCAAAAGCAATAATTGCAGTACAAAGAATAATCAAAACTGCTTTCTCACTCCCTGCTAAAGGGGCAAAAGTTGAGGTGATAGAATTGGTCTCCCCAAGCATAATTGATTGATAACTGCGCAACATATAAACTGCTCCTAATATCACAGATAATCCTGCGAAAGCTGCTATCCAAACGTTGTATTGATATACACCATTCAATAATAAAAATTCTCCAACAAATCCGTTAGTTAATGGCAATGCCACACTTCCTAGCAATACAAATAAAAACAATACTGCAAATTGTGGATTTACATTTCTGATACCACCTAATGCTGCGATTTCACGAGTGCCAGTGCGTTTTTGAATTAGATCAGCAATGAAGAATAAGCCAACCACATTTACACCATGACTTAACATTTGCACCATTCCACCCTGCAAACCTTGAATATTCATAGCTAAAATACCTGCTGAAATTAAACCAACGTGGGCGATAGAAGAATATGCAATTAATCGTTTAAAATCTTTTTGTGTGATTGCAATTATTGATGCATAAACAATTCCGATAGAGGAAAGAATAATAGCTACATGTCCCCATTCTCCAACACCTAATGGTGCAAGTGGTAACAACCAGCGTATTAATCCATAAGTTCCCATTTTAAGCATGATACCTGAAAGCATCATTGTGCCTTGTGCTGGCGCCACAGTGTATGTGTCGGGCTGCCAAGTATGGAAAGGGAATATTGGCATTTTAATAGCGAAAGCCATAAACATTGCGATGAATACATAGCCTTGATGAGTAGCATCTAAAGCTTGTCCAGCTTTATAAAGTGCAGCAATATTGAATGAGTGAAGTCCTTCTGTGTGTTGATATAAATAGATCAAGCCTCCAAGCATTACCAAGCTACCAGCTAAGGTGTAAACAAAAAATTTGAAAGTGATCTTTGCTCTGTTTTCTCCGCCCCAAAGTAAGCAGATGAAATAAATTGGAATCAATGCTAATTCCCAGAACACATAAAACAAAAATCCATCAAGTGAAACAAATACGCCAATCAGTGCCATTTGCATTGCAAGAATCAATGAATAAAATATAGCAGGATTTTTGTATTCGGTTTTAAATGAAGTAAGAATAATAATTGGAACAAGGAATGTGGTAAGTAAGACCATCAACATAGAAATTCCATCAATACCAACATGGAAGCTAATTCCTAATGAGTTGATCCATGGGAAAATTGCTTCAAATTGAACTTCGGCATTGTGCTGAAATTGTGTTAATGCAAAAATTGAAATTACAAATTCAACAATTGCAGCACCAAGTGCAATGTTTTTTACTTGCTCGCCTTTTACCGATAACAGCAATAATGCTGCAATCAGAGGGAAAAATATCAGTAGTAGAGTGATCATATAAATAAATTCTAAATTCTAATTCTTAAATTTTTATTATTCAACTTACATTATTCGTGTAAGTAATATTAGCACAATGCTTATTACCATTACGAAAATATATAAACCAATATTACCGGTTTGTGCAAGACGAATTACGCTACTTGTTCTATTTACAAGGCTTCCAACACCGTTTACAATTCCATCTACTAATTGATTATCAACAACCTTGTGTAAGGCATCGGAAATAAAGTTCAATGGTTTTGTAATTAAGTTTTCATATAACTCATCCACCCAATATTTCTTGTAGATCATGTTATGTAATGGTTGTAATTCTTCAGATTCTTCAGCAGGAAGAGTTTCTTTTACGATATACATATTGTATGCAATATAGATACCTATAATCATAACAATAGTAGCTGCGATCATTAATGCATATTCGGTATTGTGCGATAAATGATGAACAATACGGAATGATGAATCTTCAAAAACCGGACTTAAAAATTCTTCCAGAAAATGTGTGCCGCCTAAAGCTGCCGGAATACCAACGAAACCACCAACAATAGAAAGAGCAGCCAATATTATTAATGGAATGGTCATGCTTTTTGGTGATTCATGCAAATGATGTTCTTGTTCGTGTGTACCTCTGAAGCTTTTTCTAAAAGTCAAGAAATATAAACGGAACATATAAAATGTGGTCATTAATGCTGCTAGAATTCCTAATGCGTAGAATAATTTATTGTGTTCAAAAGCACCGGCTAAAATTTCATCTTTCGAAAAGAAACCTGAAAAAGGAAAACATCCAGCTATGGCTAATGTTCCAATTAAGAAGGTTGCATGGGTAACCGGAATGTGTTTTTTCAATCCTCCCATTCTACGAATGTCTTGTTCGCCACTCATTGCATGAATAACACTACCAGCACCAAGAAATAATAATGCTTTGAAAAATGCGTGTGTCATCACATGAAACACCGCACCTGTATAAGCGCCAACACCCAATGCAAGGAACATAAACCCTAATTGTGAAACCGTAGAATAAGCTAATACTTTTTTAATATCGTTTTGTGCCAAGCCAATTGTGGCAGCGAATAATGCAGTACAAACTCCAATAATTGCTACTACTTCCATCGTGAAAGGTGAAAGAGTAAATAAAATGTTTGAACGAGCAATCATATAAATACCTGCGGTAACCATTGTTGCAGCATGGATCAATGCTGATACAGGAGTTGGGCCAGCCATTGCATCAGGTAACCAGGTAAATAATGGAATTTGAGCACTTTTACCAATTGCACCAACAAATAATAACAATGTAATTGCAGTTAATGTCGGGTTGCCTGAAGCCAAATTTTTTGCTTGCATAAATACATCGTGGTAACCGATGCTACCAAATGTTACAAATATTAAAATGATACCTAATAAGAAACCTAAGTCACCAATACGGTTCATAATAAATGCTTTTTTTGCAGCATTGTTGTAAGCTGTGTTTTTGAACCAGAAGCCAATTAATAGATAAGAACATAATCCAACACCTTCCCAGCCAACAAACATAATCAGGTAGTTAGATCCCAATACTAAAAGTAACATAAAGAAGATGAACAGATTCAAGTAAGCAAAGAAGCGTGCAAATCCTTCGTCATGACTCATGTATCCAACAGAATAAACATGAATTAAAAAGCCAATTCCTGTTACAATTAATAAAAACAAGGAAGAAAGAGGATCAATTAAAAAGGAAAAAGGAATAGAAAGTTTACCTGCTGAAATCCAATTAAATAAATCAATGGTAAAGGATTTTTCAACCTTACCCGTTAATTCAAAAAATATTCCCAACGCTATTGCGAATGCTCCAAATACTGAACCAGAGCCAATGATGCCAACCAATCCTTTTGATAATTGTTTCCCAAACAAACCGATAATTACAAAACCGATTAATGGAAGAAGCGGAACTAACCAAACTAAATTTATCATACTTATTTATTTTTTATAATCAGAATTTGATTCTGAATACTACCATTTTAATTTATTCAAAATATTTATGTCCGTTGATTTTGTATTGCGATACACCATCATCAAAATTGCAAGTCCTACAGCAACTTCTGCGGCAGCAACTGCCATAATGAAGAATACAAAAACCTGTCCTTTGCTATCTGATAAATAGCTTGAAAATGCTACTAACAATAAATTTATTGCATTTAACATTAATTCTATAGACATAAAAATAATAATTGCATTTCGTCTGAAAAGCACCCCTAGCACACCAATTGTGAAAAGCACAGTGCTTAACAACAGATACCAGTTAATTGGAATTATTTGTATTGCTGACATATTTTAAATTTCAAATTACTTAATACTTTTTTTACCTAACATAACTGCACCCACCATTGCCACTAACAATAAAATGGAGGACACTTCAAATGGCAATAAAAAATCTTTGAACAAACATTGTCCAAGATTTTCGATTAATCCAATATTTCCATTGAATGGGTTTGTTGCAATAATTGTTTCTGCTCCTTTAAGAGAACCAACCAAAACGATTAGCATTAATCCTGCGGCAATGGCTGCTGAAAATTTCAACCAAGGTGTTTTGTGAGGCTCAGTTTCTTTATTCAAATTCATAAGCATGATCACAAAAAGGAAAAGTACCATTATGGCTCCTGCATAAACAATAATATGAACCACAGCCAAGAACTGAGCATTCAACAATACATAATGTCCTGCAATTGTGAAAAATGTTAATACCAAATACAAAACACTATGTACCGGGTTTTTTGAAATAACTACCATCAATGCGAACATGATCGCTAAAAATGATAAAAAATAAAATAGATAGGTTGTGATCATAATATTATTTATCTGTTGTGTTCAAATTCTTTATGTTTCTTAAACTCCAACACTGCTGCTGTTTGGCGTCTTGAAACATCTATACGTTTTTCTTTTTCTACTCCTTCTACTAAAATATCTTTTTTGTAAATAAAAGATTTGCGATTGTATTCTGGAACAACCATTCTGTCGGTTAGGAAAATTGCTTCTTTCGGACAAGCATCTTCGCAATCACCACAAAAAATACAACGCAACATGTTGATCTCATAAGATGCAGCATATTTTTCTTCGCGATACAATTTTTCTTCTCCGTTTTTTCGTTCAGCAGCAATCATTGTAATAGCTTCTGCAGGACAAGCAACAGCACATAAGCCACATGCAGTGCAACGTTCAGCTCCATTGTCATCACGTTTTAAAACATGTTGGCCGCGATATGTTCCACTGAATTCACGTTTTTGTTCAGGGTATTGAATTGTTGGTTTTTTTCTAAAAAAATGAGACATCGTGATCATCATTCCAGAAATAATAGCAGGCAGATAAATCTTTTCGTACAAAGACATCTGTTTGTTAACAACAACTTTCGATCTATTTGTTAATGGTTGCATTATCTTTTTTCTTACTTAATAAATACATTTAAAATTTCATGGCGCATCATCCAAGCTCCTGTCAATACAATATTTAATATCGACAACGGGATTAATACTTTCCAACCTAAATTCATCAATTGATCGTAACGGAAACGTGGTAATGTCCAGCGAACCCACATAAAGAAGAAGATGCCGAAAAATATTTTTGCGAATAAAAATGCAACACCACAAAGTGCTAATAAATTAGGATCAGTTACAAAACGACCAATGAAAGGCATGTTGTAACCACCGAAATAAAATGTTGAAATTACCGTTGCTGAAATGAACATATTGATATACTCAGCAAAAAGATAAAAGCCCATTTTCATTGAACTGTATTCAGTGTGATATCCACCAACTAATTCTTGCTCGCATTCAGGTAAATCGAAAGGAGCACGATTGGTTTCTGCAAAAGCACACACAATAAAAATTAATGCACCCAATGGTTGAATTAAAATATTCCAATGCCAACCATGCTGTTGTGCTGCAATTTCACCAACACTTAACGTTCCTGTTGTCATGATCAAGGCGATTATTGCTAACCCCATGGCCACTTCGTAGCTAATCATTTGTGATGAAGCACGTATAGCTCCAAGCAAAGAATATTTATTGTTAGATGCCCAACCACCTATCATAATTCCATAAAGGCCAATTGAAACAACACCAAAAATATAAAGGATACCAATATTTACATCAGCTATTTGTAATGAATAATTTTCACCAAAAAAAGAAAGTGATGTTCCCCAGGGGATTACTACGCCTGTCATACAAGCAGTAAGCAAACTTAATGCGGGACCAACAATGAATAATGTTTTGTTAGATACACTAGGAATTGTTTCTTCTTTCATAAACAATTTCACAGCATCAGCAACCGGTTGAAGGATTCCAAACCAACCTGCTCTGTTTGGTCCCAAACGATCTTGTAAAAATCCTGCCACTTTACGCTCAGCATATGTGCTGTACATGGCTATTACCATTGTAATTGCAAACACAACTACAACCAGTATTATTTTATAAATGAAATATCCTAAAGTCATAACGCTATTTATTTCTTATCGACAAGTTGTTTTTGTTGTTTTGCAATATCTATTTTCAATTTTGAAACAACATTTTCGTAATGATTTAAAGAAATTACTGAGTGGCGATCAATGTGACGTGGGCCTTCAATAATCCAATCTTTTACGTCTTTTTTCTCAAAACGACATTCGTTACAGATCCATTCTTCTGCTTCGCCCCATTTATCTTTTCGAGCAGTAACACGTAATATTTCATTTCCTTTTTCCCAAAGAGCAACTTTTCCAGAACATTTTTTGCAATCACGGTGCGCATCCATTGGTTTTGTGAACCAAACACGACTCTTGAAACGGAATGTTTTATCAGTTAATGCTCCAACAGGACAAACATCAATCATATTTCCTGAAAAGTCGTTTGTAATTGCTTTTTCTATATATGTGCTGATCTCTGATGCATCACCACGGTTCAACATTCCATGAACTCGGTTGTCTGTAATTTGGTCTGCTGTTTTTACACAACGGAAACACATAATGCAACGAGTCATATGCATTTTAATGTTCGCACCAATATCAATCATATTGAATTTTCTTCTTGGAAAATCGTAGCGGGTTTTCGCTGCTCCATTTTCATAACCTAAATCTTGTAAATGACATTCTCCTGCTTGGTCACAAACAGGGCAGTCCAACGGGTGGTTAATCAATAAGAATTCAACTACACCTCTGCGTGCTTCTAAAACTTCCGGAGAAGTATTGTTTTGCACTTCCATTCCGTCCATAACTGTTGTGCGGCAAGAAGGAACAAGCTTAGGCATCGGACGAGGATCTTTATCAGAACCTTTCGAAACCTTAACTATGCAAGTACGGCAATATCCACCGCTTGTTTTTAATTTTGAATGATAACACATTGCTGGTGGCACATTATCTCCGCCAATCATACGTGCAGCTTGCAGGATGGTTGTTCCATCAGGCACTTCAATGCTTTGTCCGTCTATAGTTACTTTTGCCATCTTCTAACTAACTAATTCCTGTAAATGTTTAACCTCTTTTATTCTTTCAGGATGATTAATATATTCTTCAAATTCAGCACGGAAATGACGAATAGCACTTGCTACCGGCCATGCAGCTGCATCACCCAAAGGACAAATTGTATTTCCTTCTATTTTGCGTTGGATATCCCAAAGCAAATCAGTATCACCATGTTTGCCATGTCCTTCAACAATACGGTGAAGAATTTTTTCCATCCAACCTGTACCTTCACGGCAAGGGGAGCATTGTCCGCAGCTTTCGTGATGATAAAAACGTGCGAAAGTGTAAAGATTTTTTACGATGCTTGTAGTTTCGTCATACACCATGAATCCACCAGAACCAAGCATTGTACCTGTAGCAAAACCTCCATCACTTAATGATTCGTAACTCATTAAACGGGGTTCGCCTTTTTCCGTTTTTAATATTAAATCAGCAGGAAGGATAGGTACAGAAGACCCACCAGCAACAACTGCTTTTAATTTTTTCCCATTAAGAATTCCGCCACAATATTCTTCTGAATAAATAAAATCTTCAACGGTAATTCCCATTTCAATTTCGTAAACACCTGGTTTATTAATGTGTCCGGATGCAGAAATTAATTTTGTTCCAGTGCTTCTTCCAATTCCAATTTTTGCGTAATCATCTCCACCATTCATTACAATGTAAGGAACAGAAGCAATTGTTTCCACGTTGTTTACAACAGTTGGACATCCGTACAAACCTGCAACAGCAGGGAACGGAGGTTTGATACGTGGATTTCCACGCTTACCTTCCAGTGATTCTAATAATGCAGTTTCTTCACCGCAGATGTATGCACCTGCACCAACTTGTACAAAAATATCGTGTGAGAAATTTGTTCCTAAAATATTCTTTCCTAAAAGTCCTGCTGCATAGGCTTCTTCAATTGCAGCTTCAAGGATTCGGGAAACATAAAAATATTCACCGCGAATATAAATACAAGAAGTTTTTGCGCCCAATGCAAAACTGGATGTTATCATTCCCTCAAGTAAAATATGAGGAATTTTTTCCATCAAATATCTGTCTTTGAATGTCCCTGGTTCAGATTCATCAGCATTAACAACCAAATAGCGTTCAACACCTTCTGGTTTAGCAAGGAAACTCCATTTCATTCCTGTTGGAAATCCTGCACCACCACGCCCTCTTAATCCAGATTTTTTCACTTCTTCAACAATAGCATCTGGGGCCATTGTTTTCAAAGCTTTTTCAACAGAAGCATAGCCGCCATTTTGACGATATACTTCTAATGTGTTGATGCCGGGAACATTAATGTGTTCTAATAATATTTTTTTGCCCATTTGAACTTTTCTTGACCTTGCTTCATCTACCTGTTTTTATTAGTGGTAGAGAAGTTTGGTTATAATGTATTTTTATAATCTAAATCAGTATAACTTTTTCTTTTGCCTTCGTAACGATAATTTTCTACTATTGAGTTAACTTTTTCAATAGTTAAGTTTTCATGGAAGGCTGCTCCACATTGTAACATTGGTGCTCCACCACAGCTTCCTAAACATTCAACAGTTTTGATAGTGAACATTCCGTCTTTTGTTGTTTCGCCTGCTTTTATTCCTAGCTTTTTTTCAAGATGCTGAACGATATCTTCTGAACCACGAGACCAACATGAAGAAGTACGACAAACCTCCAAGATGCATTTTCCAACAGGTTTTAAATTGTACATCGAATAGAATGTTGCTACTTCAAATACCTCAATTGGTTTTATGTTTAGCAAAGAGGCAACATATTCCATTGTTTCTGGACTTAACCATCCATCAAATTCAGCTTGAGCAATATGCAAAACAGGCAAAAGAGCCGATTTTTGTTTGCCTACGGGATAACGATTGATAATTTTATTTATCAAGGTTAATGTTTCTTCGTTAAATTTAATTTCCTTACTCATATTAAAATTACCTCGTTTTCAAATTTGTTATGCATCTAATTCACCTGCGATCACATTCATACTACTCATTGTAAGAATAGCGTCCGATAAAAATGATCCTTTTATCATTTCGGTATATGCCTGATAATAGATGAAGCATGGTCTGCGCATGTGTACACGGTATGGTGTGCGGCCGCCATCGCTAATGATATAAAAACCTAACTCTCCATTACCTCCTTCAACAGCGTGATAAATTTCTCCTTTTGGAATATTTGTTTCGCCCATCACAATTTTAAAGTGATAGATCAATGCTTCCATGTTGTTATATACATCTTCTTTTGGAGGAAGGAAAAAATCAGGAACATCAGCATGAAAAATTCCTACAGGTTCTTTTTTAAGTTTCACAATTGCTTGTTGAATGATACTTAAACTTTGCCACATTTCTTCTTCACGAACCATGAAACGATCGTAAGTATCTCCATTTGTTCCAACCGGTATAATGAAATCAAATTCTTCGTAAGATGAATAAGGATTCATTGCGCGAACATCATAATCAACACCAGCAGCTCTCAAATTTGGTCCGGAGAAACTATATTGTAAAGCCATTTCAGCTGAGATCGCTCCGCAACCGATTGTACGATCCATAAAAATACGGTTACGCACTAATAAATTTTCGAATTCTTTTAATGCTAATGGAAGTTCCTTCATGAACACATCCAAAGTTGCCCAAGCTTTTGGAGAAAAATCACGTTCCATTCCTCCAATACGACCAATATTAGTTGTTAAGCGAGCACCACAAATTTCTTCGAATATTTCATAAATACGTTCACGTAAACTGAAAATATAGAAATAAACAGTTAACGCTCCGGTATCAACTCCAATTACACTATTACAAATAAGGTGATCGGCAATACGCGACAATTCCATAATAATAACGCGTAAATATTGTGCACGTTTTGGAACTTCAATATTAAATAGTTTTTCTACTGCCATGTGCCAACCCATGTTATTGATTGGTGATGAACAGTAATTCAAACGATCTGTAAGTGTGGTGATTTGATAATAATTCCTATGTTCTGCAATTTTTTCAAATGCACGATGAATGTATCCAACAGTTGATTCTGCTTCAACAATTATTTCACCATCCATTTTCAACACGTTTTGAAAAATACCATGTGTTGCAGGATGGGTTGGACCTAGGTTAAGTGTAGTATATTCTTTTTCCTTTTCTTTGCCTTCAGCATTGGAAAGGGAAGTGTTATCCTTTTTAATTTTTTCTATTTTAGTTTTACTGTCCATTCTTCTGTTTTTTTACACCTTAGTGTCTAGTATCTATCGTCCGAACATTTTATCGTCTTTATCTTCGCGTGTTGTATCTTCCAATGGAAATTCCTTACGCATAGGATGATAGTTCATGTCGTCAACATTAACAATACGTTTTAAATTTGGATGTCCTTTGAAAAGAATACCGAAGAAATCAAATTCCAAACGCTCCATCCAGTTTGCTCCCTTGAAAACAGGAGTGATTGAAGGCACATTGGGATCGCTTACGCTAAAGAATACTTTTAATCGGATTCTGTAATTTTTTGTTAAGCTGTGCAGATTATACATCACTCCAAGTTCATGCCCTTTATTCTCAGGGTAATGCAAGCCTGCAAGTGAAGTAAGATATTGGAAAGACAGTTCTTCATCATCATAAAGGAACTTAACAACATCACAAATGATATCGCGTCTTAGTGTAAAAACAGGGTAATCAACCAACAATTCGGAGGAGATTAGTCCATCACCAAATTGTGCTTTTAATTTTTCCTGTACGGTTATTAATAATGCTTCTTTGTCCATATTATTCCATTCCGTATTTTTCCATCAATGCTTTGTACTCAGGTTGATTTCTACGTCTTGTAGTTTCTGAGGCAGCCAATTTTTGAATTTGTATCAAGCCATCAATCACTTGTTCTGGGCGTGGAGGGCAACCAGGGATATACACATCAACAGGAATTATTTTATCTATTCCTTGCAAAACGCTATAGGTGTCAAATATTCCACCGCTGGTAGCACATGCACCCATCGCTAAAACCCATCTTGGTTCAGCCATTTGCTGATATACTTGACGTACAACAGGAATCATCTTTTTAGAGATAGTTCCCATTACCATTAATAAATCTGCTTGGCGAGGTGAAAAGCTTAAGCGTTCAGCACCAAAGCGTCCTAGATCATATGTTGCTGCAGCTGTAGCCATGAACTCAATTCCACAACAAGAAGTTGCAAAAGGTAAAGGCCATAATGAATTTTTACGTCCCAAACCAACTGCTTTATCCATGGTAGTCGCAAAAAAACCAGGACCTTCAACTCCGTCAGGTGCTTGAACAATATTGATTTTTGATTTTTCTATTTCACTCATTTCTTTTTTCAGTATTGGCGCTGAATGCGCAATTTTTTATTTTTTTAATCTTGGAGATTAATATATTATTCCCACTTTAATGCGCCTTTTTTAATGATATAATAAAAGCCCACTAACAAAAGCGCAACAAATGTCAGCATTTCAACGAACCCAAGTAATCCTAAGCTTTTAAAGTTAACTGCCCATGGATACATAAAAATTACCTCCACATCAAACAACACAAATAATATAGCAACTAAAAAATATTTAATAGAAAATGGAACACGGGCATTCCCTTGAACTTCAATACCACACTCAAATGTGTCGTCTTTAATTTTAGTTTTTCTTTTTGGTCCTAACCAATGAGTTACTATCAAAAGGGCTACTACTACAGCCAAAGCGACAATAAACATTAATGCGATAGGAAAAAAATCTTTAGGTGAACTTGCAACTACTAGTAGCATAAGAGGATAATTTATAATTTATTATTCGGCTCCAATTTTAGTTATTTCTTTTTAAACAACCTAAATTTTCGGTTCAAATTTAATGTTTTATAAATACAAAAAACGAATTAATAGTTAGATGCATTTTTTTAAATATTAATGCGCAAAGAAAGTCGAGAAATTGAAATAAAAAAATGATTTTGATTATTTATTGAAATGATACTAATCATGAATTGGCTTGATTCATTTCAATTCTAATGTCAAACAAAAACAGCTTGATGAAATTTTCATCAAGCTGTTTTTCAATAAATTGGATAACAATTATGCTAATAAACGATCACCTTTTTTACAGTTTCATTTCTTGAATTTGTTAAGGTAAGGGTATAAACTCCTTTACCATAATCTACCACACTTAATTGTTTTGAGTAGTTTCCAATGTAATCGTTTAACACATCTTTATATATTACTTGACCTAAAGAATTAAACAATTCTACTTTGTAAGTAGATTTTGTTACGATGTTAAATGAAATTGTGAAGAACCCATCGCTTGGATTAGGATAAATAGTTAAGGAATTAGGATTGTCAGAATCAGCAATTCCAACTGTTGTAATATTTGCAGAAGCAGAAACTAAAGAAGAGCAACTACCATTTGTTGCAATAACAGTATAACTTCCGTTTACTGTAAACGTGTAGTTTTGACTTGTTGCCCCGGAGATAATAGTTCCATTCAAATACCATTGATTACCTGTTACAGAGCTTGAAGTTAATACAGAGCCAACTTGAGAAATTGTAGGAGTTGCTGGTAAAGGAGTAATTGTAACAGTAACAGGTTTAATGTCGATACATCCTGAAGCTGTTGTTGTTTTGATATAATAGGCGCCATTTGCGCAAACAGCATTAGGTGAAGCTAACGCAACAGTTGCAGTTGAATTGGTCCAATATGTCAATGTGCCACCACCACTGCTGCCTGCAGTAATAGAAGGGGCCGTAAGGTCAACACATAGCGGAGAACACACAGTTGTAGGGTTAGTAATTAAAAGTGAAGGTGCAGTATTAATAACCACAGTTACTGGTTTAATATCTATGCAACCGCCAGACGTGGTGGTTTTGATATAATAGGTTCCGCCTGTCGCTATCGTACTTGGAGATGTTAAAGAAACAGTTGCTCCAACATTTGTCCAATATGAGAACGTTCCTGAGCCAGAACTTCCTAAGGTAACTGCAGGAGCAGTAATATCAATTGTTGATGGGGAGCATACCGCTGTAGGATTTGTAATTGTTAAAACAGGCATTGAGTTAACAACCATCGTAATCGGATTAGAAGTTGCTGTTGTTGGAGAAGCACAAGTTGAACTGGATGTTAAAACACATGTAACTATTTGTCCGTTTGTTAATCCAGTTGTTGTATACGAAGGTGAGTTTGCCCCACTAACATCCACTGAATTGATTTGCCATTGGTAGCCGGGTGTTGTTCCACTGCCACCAGCTGAAGTAGTGAATGTAACAGATGTTCCGGCACAAATTGGTCCGCTTGGACCAGCAACTGTACTAATGGTCGGCACAACGCTTCCGCTAACTACAACAGGAGTTGTACCAGCTAAACTTGTACAACCAGACACTGTTACTGTTATGCTATATGTCCCTGCCATGCCAGCACTAGCAGTCAAGAGAGAAGGGTTTTGCGTAGAAGAAACAAAAGCGCCTGGGCCTGTCCAACTATATGTTGCCGTTGAAACTGCAGGTGTTGTTAATAAAATTGTTGATCCTAAACAAACTGGTGAATTTCCACTAGCTGTTGGAGTTGCGGGTATCGGATTCACAATAACAGTTGTTGTCCCTGCTAAACTTGCACAACCATTTGTATTAGTAATTGTAACGCTGTATGTTCCACCCATAAGTGTTGTAGCTCCTGTTCTTGTAGGGTTTTGTAAAGCTGATGTAAAAGTGCTAGGTCCAGTCCAAGAATAAGTAGCTCCAGTAACAGTAGGCGTAGCTAAAGTAATAGTCGCACCGGCACAATACGCACCTGTATTTGTTGCCGTAGGCGTAGTTGGAATTGCATTCACAACAACGGTTGTTGTACCAGCTAAACTAGTACATCCTGCAACAGTATTGGTAACAGAATATGTTCCAGCCATAAGAGCTGTAGCTCCTGTTCTTGTAGGATTTTGTAAAGCAGAAGAAAAAGTACTAGGTCCAGTCCAAGCATATGTAGCGCCTGTTACAGTAGGTGTAGCTAATGTAATAGTCGCACCAGCACAATAAGCACCTGTGTTGGTAGCAGTAGGCGTAGTTGGAATTGCATTCACAACAACAGTTGTTGTACCAGCTAAACTAGTACATCCTGCAACCGTATTAGTAACAGAATATGTTCCCGCCATAAGAGCTGTAGCTCCTGTTCTTGTAGGATTTTGTAAAGCTGATGTAAAAGTGCTAGGTCCCGTCCAAGAATATGTAGCCCCAGTGACAGTAGGTGTAGCTAAAGTAATAGTCGCACCGGCACAATATGCTCCTGTATTTGTTGCAGTAGGCGTAGTTGGAATTGCATTCACAACAACGGTTGTTGTACCAGCTAAACTAGTACATCCTGCAACCGTATTGGTAACAGAATATGTTCCAGCCATAAGAGCTGTAGCTCCTGTTCTTGTAGGATTTTGTAAAGCTGATGTAAAAGTGCTAGGTCCCGTCCAAGAATATGTAGCCCCAGTGACAGTGGGTGTAGCTAAAGTAATAGTCGCACCGGCACAATATGCTCCTGTATTTGTTGCAGTAGGCGTAGTTGGAATTGCATTCACAACAACGGTTGTTGTACCAGCTAAACTTGTACATCCAGCAACAGTATTGGTAACAGAATATGTTCCCGCCATAAGAGCTGTAGCTCCTGTTCTTGTAGGATTTTGTAAAGTAGAAGAAAAAGTACTAGGTCCAGTCCAAGAATAAGTAGCTCCAGTAACAGTAGGCGTAGCTAAAGTAATAGTCGCACCGGCACAATATGCTCCTGTATTTGTTGCAGTAGGCGTAGTTGGAATTGCATTCACAATAACAGTTGTTGTACCAGCTAAACTTGTACAACCTGCAACAGTATTAGTAACAGAATATGTTCCCGCCATAAGAGTTGTAGCTCCTGTTCTTGTAGGGTTTTGTAAAGTAGAAGAAAAAGTGCTAGGTCCTGTCCAAGAATAAGTAGCTCCAGTAACAGTAGGCGTAGCTAAAGTAATAGTAGCACCGGCACAATAAGCACCTGTGTTGGTAGCAGTTGGCGTAGTTGGAATTGCATTCACAACAACGGCTGTTGTACCAGCTAAACTTGTACATCCCGCAACAGTATTAGTAACAGAATATGTTCCAGCCGAAGCTAATGCTGAAGAGGCAATTGTAGGGTTTTGTAAAGCTGATGTAAAAGTACTAGGTCCAGTCCAAGAATAAGTAGCTCCAGTAACAGTAGGTGTAGCTAAAGTAATAGTAGCACCAGCACAATATACTCCTGTATTTGTTGCAGAAGGCGTAGTTGGAATTGCATTCACAACAACAGTTGTTGTCCCAGCTAAACTAGTACATCCTGCAACAGTATTAGTAACAGAATATGTTCCAGCCATAAGAGTTGTAGCTCCTGTTCTTGTAGGATTTTGTAAAGCTGATGTAAAAGTGCTAGGTCCCGTCCAAGAATATGTAGCCCCAGTGACAGTAGGTGTAGCTAAAGTAATAGTCGCACCGGCACAATACGCACCTGTATTTGTTGCTGTTGGCGTTGCTGGTATAGCGTTAATAACCATTGTAATTGCATTGGAAGTAGCAGGACTTCCTGTAACACCTGCTAAATTTGATGTCATAACACAAGTAACAATTTGTCCCGTTGTTAATGTCGAAGTTGTATAAGTCGGACTATTTGTTCCCACAATACCTCCATTAACTTTCCATTGATAAACAGGTGTTGTTCCCCCATTTGTAGGTGTTGCCGTGAATGTTGCAGACTGTCCAGCACATATTGGATTAGTTCCTGTTGTTTCTGCAATTATTACACTTGCAACTGCTGATCCAGTTCCGGTAATATTTATATTATCCAAATAAAGTAATTGTCCCCATCCGGAATAATTTTGAAATTTTACCATAACATTAGCTAATCCTACATAAGGAGTTAAACTAACGGTTTCAGTTCTCCATTGTGCTGCTGTTGGAACGAAAGCGGATGTAGCATTATCGGGTGCTGTTTGTAAGGTAGTGAATGCCCCTTTGCTATAAACCGATACCCATGTTGTACCACAATCAGTGCTAACCAGCACTCTCAAAGAATCTCTGTAAGTTGTATTGTATCTGGCATAAGCCACATCAAATTTTAATGTTGCCGTGGATATTCCAGCGAAGGAATATTTTGGGGTCATTATTTCATCAATTCTTCCCGCCACAGATGTTGCTGGACTGTAATTGTCCATCACGATACTAGTGGTACTCGTACCAAAACCGCCTGCTGTTGTTGTTTGAGTCCATGTATTATCAGCATCTGGATTATTTAGCATCCAACCTGATGGGACAAAAGTAGCTTGAAACCCTTCAGTTAAAGGTAATACAGTTGTTCCGGAAACAGTTATGTATGCTGTTTTTGTCATAGTGTTGCTTCCATTTGCATTTGTAGCAATTAGTGTAACATTATATGTTCCAGCAGTATTATAACAAATATTTGTTGGGTTTTGTACTGTTGATGTTGTTGTTGCGGCACCAGGGAATGACCAACTCCATGATGTTGGAGTTCCATTAGATATATCTGTAAAGGAAATACATTGACCAATACAAATATTTGTTTGACTAGCTGTAAAGTCTGCTGTTGGAGGATTAGTTCCAGGCGTATTAAGGTCAGATTGCCAGATTCCTCTTCCAAATGTGGCGGCTCTAAGCTTATTTGCAGTATATTGAATTTCTAATTCTCTTACTGATACATTTGGCAAGCCAGTGTTATATGTTGCCCAAGATCCGGCAGTATTATCACGATAATATACTCCAACATCTGTTCCAGCGTATAAAGCATCGTTTGTAGAATTATCTTGATAAACAATACAGTTTGCAGGTAAGTTAGGTAACCCTGTAGAATAGTTAGTCCAAGTAACTCCTGCGTCAGCAGAATAATAAACTTTATTCCCTGCAGAATATCCTGAGAAGGTTACCCAAACTCTGCTTGGGTTTGTTGGATGAACTGCAATATAAGAAATCGCAGCAGATGCGGTTGGCAATCCTGCGGAGCGATCAATAAATGTTGCTCCATCGGTTGAAACATAAAACTTATCAATTTTTGCTGCGTATATGTAATTGATATTGGAAGCAGCATTTGCTAATGCTATTAAATTTCCAGTTCCTCCTGAGATTGTTCCAACTTGGGCCCAAGCCCCTCCGGAGGTTGTACTCTTATAAACTTGTGCTTTACCGACAAATAAGGTTGCAGCGTTTGATGGAGCTTCAATGTATGGTGTTACCCAATCTCCATCAGCATTAACGCCTGTTCCACCACTAGCAACAATAGAAGTTGTCATGTTGCCACCTGTAGTAGTTTTTCGAATATCACCATAATATAACTCGCCATACTGAATATTAGCATTTGACCAATCAATTAGGGCTTCCATGCCATCTCCTCCCATTGGCCAGGTCCAGGTAGCTGTCCCGTTCCAACGATTTGTCCCGTTATCCTGAAAACCGGTAACTAAAAGATTTGCATTTGTCTTTGATAATCCTAATTTATATGCTTGAGAAATTTGAAGACCATTACTTAGATCAGACCAAGCTGTTCCTGTATTAGCAGTTTTAAAACAGCCACCATCACAGCCTGCAAAATATGTTGTTGCGCTACCTGGTAAAAATTCAAGTGCATGAATATCAGCGTGAACATAAGGCGCTCCACTACCTGTCCAGTGCCCGTTAATTGTCCAACTTGTTCCACCGGTTGTTGATTTCCAAATATTTACTCCTCCAACAATTACTAATTCAGCATTAGTAGGAGAAGCTGCAATTGAAAGGTCGTACCATCCTTGTCCGCCAGTATCATTGCCTGCACTTGCCCAACCAAGCACGTTAGGAGTTGTGGATCGAGTAGTAAATGTTGCCCCTGCATCAGCTGAACGGTACAAACCTAGAAAACCATAAGCAGTGTTTGAAGCTAAAATATAAACATAATTTACGTTTGCAGCAGAAATAGCTATTGCCAATCTGGAAAGGGTTGCAGCAGCAGGTAAGCCTGTAGCTGTTGTTACAAAAGAGGTGCCTGCATTTGTTGATTTGTAAAACAATGTTGTGCTACAAGCATATACCGTAGTAGTATCACCAGGTTTATACTCAATATCTTTAATGTTTGCTAATGCAGAAGCTATCTGAGTCCAGCTAGTTCCAGCATTTTGTGTCCGGTAAAGTCCATTACTTGTTGCAGCGAAAATCGTATTTGGGTTTTGTGGATTCATTAATAGGCGACTAATTGTTCTGCCATTAGTAACAGACCAATTTAATCCTGAGGGATTCCAAGTTGTACCACCGTCTGTTGATTTTAAAACACCAATAGAATATGTATCTCCAGCTTCACCATCACCAGTTGCTAAATACATGATTTGTGTATTTGTAGGATTTATTGCCAGATCGGTACAGCCAATTACAGCTAAATTATCTGTATTTGTTGTCCATGCAGTACCACCGGTTGTGCTTTTCCATAACCCTCCACCTGGAGAACCAACATAAATGGTATTTGTATTGGTAGGATCAAAACGTACAAAATTAACTCGTCCAGCACCGCCACCAGAGGGAATAGAAGTTGTAGGGCCAATTATTGACCAGTTTGCCGCTTGTACGCCTAACGATGCAGTGCCCTGTGTGATGACACTTTTGTTCCCTGAATTGGTAGATGTTGAATAATAATTATCTAAATATTCGTTCCACGCATTAAACATTACTTGTCTATCTCCGGAAGGAAATAGGCGGTACTTCATTTCGTTTTCCCAACGTTTATAAACTTCCCAACCACCAGCGAGCTCTTTCTCTTCTAAGGATGCGGTAACCCTTTCTTCCTTTGAAGGTAAGGTGGAACTTTGCTTAGCTAGTTTCTTGGCTTCTTTTTCACGTTCGCGCTTTTCTTCTTTTCGAAACTCCTGTTCGGTATTCTTGTAATATTTATTAAAAGCTTTTTGAACTTCATAAAAGTTTACCGAAGGATCTTGCATTTTATCAACCCAACTTTGCGAAAATGCTGTATTTGCTAGTATTGCAAATACAATTGAGAGAGAAAAAGTAGTAATTTTTTTCATAGGGAGAATTTTTAACCTAGCTAATGTAATTTATCCCGTTGTGATAATCAAGTTAGCGGAGTATTTTTAGACGAATGTGAGTTTTTGGGAGGTGAAAAATGCACCAGATAAGCAAAGTCTAAAAAATCAATTACATTTATGCTTGAAAGAATATAGTTTTGAAAACGTACAAACATGAAAACCCTTTATCTAATAAGACATGCAAAATCAGATTGGGGAAGAGCAGAACTTAAGGATATAGATAGGCCTCTAAATGCCCGGGGATATTCAGATGCATACAAAATGAGCTCTGTTCTCAGAGAAAAAAAGATTGCACCCGATTTAATAATTACAAGTCCTGCAGTAAGAGCTATATCAACAGCTTTAATTTTTTGTAGAAATTTTCAGATAGATGCATCGCAACTAATTATCAATTCAAAATTGTATGATACTTCGGTGAAAGATTACCAGAATTGTATATCAAAAATTGAAAATAATTTTAGCCATGTTATGCTTTTTGGACACAACCCAACAATTGCAGATTGCGCAGAAAGTTTTTTAACAATATTTACGGAAGAAATACCTACTTGTGGTATAGTTGGAATAAGATCAAATGCTATTAAATGGAGCGATTTTCCTGAAAAAAAATGTGAATTATTGTTTTATGATTTCCCGAAAAATCATCTTGCCTAGAGACATCTTGATTTGTGATTTATTTTAATTATTCTATTATGTTTATTGACTATTGTCATCGTATACTTTGATATTGAACCTTAATACATGCATTGTATTTTTTGTACATTAGCTAGTTCGAATACGAAAAGCAGAAAAATATGAAGTTGAAAAATTTTCTGGTATTGCTGTTTTTAACTCTATTTAGTTTTAAAAATTTCGCAACACACATTGTGGGTGGTGAAATTTATTATGATTGTTTGGGGGGTAATAATTATAAAATTACGTTAAAAATTTATCGCGATTGTTATTACGGAATCCCTCCTTTTGATTTTCCCGGATATATTGGAATATATGACGTTAACGGAAATGTAATTCAAACGGTAGATATGGGTGTTGCTGATTCAACATTAATTCCGCCAATAATAAATAATCCTTGTTTTACTCCGCCAGGAGATGTTTGTGTCGAAGAAGGAGTGTATACAAAAGTTGTAAACTTGCCGCCCATTGCAGGAGGTTATGTTTTATCATACCAAAGGTGTTGCAGAAATTCATCCATCCTAAATATTGTGAATGCATCACAAGTAGGTTCAACATATCAGATTCCAATTCTGGATGCAGCAATAGTAAATTGTAATAGTACACCACGTTATACAAATTTTCCTCCTTTGTTTTTATGCGCAAATGTGCCATTTTCATTTGACCACTCTGCTACTGATCCTGATGGAGATTCATTGTCTTATCAACTCTGTGAAGCGTTTGATGGAGCTTCTACAATAAACCCAACGCCTGTTCCACCGAGCCCTCCGCCATATACATTTGTAAGTTATGTTGCACCTTATTCAGGAGCAAGTCCGATGAATTCTTCTCCGGCTTTAACAATAAATCCTACAACCGGCTTAATGACAGGTACACCAACAATGATTGGTAGATGGGTGGTTGGGGTTTGTGTTAGTGAATATCGAAATGGAGTATTGCTTACAACCAATAAACGTGATTTTCAGTTTAATGTAGAAAATTGTCCTAATTTACCTGTTGCTTCCATTCCTTTGCAGAGTGTTTTTTGTTTTGGAAATCAGGTAGATTTTTCACAAAACAGTCTCAATGCATTCACCTACCAATGGGATTTCGGCGACCCATCAACTTCGCTTGATGTTTCCAGTGCAAATTCTCCTACTTGGACATATGCTGATACTGGGTCGTATAACGTAACCTTAATTATTAATCCAGGTACGCTTTGTGCAGATACAAATACAACTGTATTTAAAATATATCCTCCTCTTATTCCAAATTTTACTCCACCACCAGGTGAATGTATTTATAATAACAGTTTTGATTTTACTGCAGCAGGCGCATTCATGGGAAATGGAACATTTAGCTGGGATTTCGGAGTAAATGCAAATCCTTCAATATCAACTCAACAGAATCCAACAAATATTATTTATGGTTCTGTTGGTACTTTTCCTGTAATATTAACAATAAACGAAAATGGATGCACAAATAGTTATATAAATAATGTATCCGTGTTTCCAAAGCCTATTGCCAATTATGGTTTAGAAACAGTTCTTGCATGCGATTTACAACCTGTTCATTTTATAGATAGTTCACAAGCGGATACCCCATTGACCTATTTGTGGGGTTTTGGTGATGAAACAACATCCACTGTGCAAAACCCTTTTTATACCTACCCATCTGTGGGAACTTATTTTACAAACTTAATAATAACAACAGCTCATGGCTGTGTTGATACATTTGCATTGCCAACTTCATTAACTGTTTTTCCTTCGCCACAAGCTGGCTTTGCGGTTACTCCCAGAGATACATCCATTTTTTATCCGGATGTAACAATGGTAGATCAAAGTATTGACGCTATTGGTTGTAGCGTTTTTTGGGGGGATGGGGCATTTTACAGCAATTGCGATTCGGTTCATCGCTTTGATGACCCTGGCACCTATAATGTTATGCAAGTAGTTGTTAATACATATGGATGTTATGATACAGCGTACTCAGAAGTAATTATTCGGCCCGAGTTTTTATTTTGGTTGCCCAATGCTTTTACACCAAACAACAATGGATTGAACGATATTTTTAAGCCAGTGCTAATGGGTGTACACAATTATGCATTCTTGATATTTGATCGTTGGGGGGAAAAAATATTTGAAACAACTAATTTGGATGATGGTTGGAATGGATTTTATCACAGCAAATTATGTAGTAATGATGTGTATGTATACAAAATAACATTCCGTGATGATGTTCAAGGAAATTACCACCAATATATTGGTCGTGTAACTTTGGTAAAATAATTTTACACCAAGATTTCTCCAGTCATTTCTTTTGGAATATCAATATTCAGTAGTTTTAATATTGAGGGTGCAATATCAGCCAATTTACCATCTCTTACTTTTTTATAATTATCATCAATTAAAATACAAGGAACAGGATTAGTACTATGCGCTGTATTTGGAGAGCCATCTTCATTAATTGCAAAATCAGCATTGCCATGATCAGCAATAATGATAAAGGAATATCCGCTTTGTAAACCAGTTTCAACAACACGTTTTAAACAAGAATCAACTGTTTCAATAGCTTTAGTTATAGCGCTGTAAACACCAGTATGTCCTACCATATCAATGTTTGCGAAATTTAGACACACAAAATCTGTTTCGCCTTTTTTCAATTCAGGAATAATTGCATCGGTAACTTCACTGGCACTCATTTCGGGCTGCAGGTCGTATGTTGCAACTTTTGGTGAGCTAATCATAATGCGTTTTTCACCGATAAATTCTTTTTCTCTTCCCCCAGAAAAGAAAAAAGTAACATGTGGATATTTTTCTGTTTCGGCAATTCGTATTTGTTTTTTTTCTCTTTTTTCAAGCACTTCACCAAGTGTATTCGCTAAATTATCTTTATCATAAACAAGGTGAATGTTTTTAAAAGTACTGTCGTAATTTGTCATTGTAACGTAGTACAGCGGAATTGTATTCATGCCTTGTTCTGGCATGTTTTGTTGAGTAAGCACATGTGTTATCTCTCTGCATCTATCGGTGCGGAAGTTAAAACAGATTACCACATCATTTTCTTTTATTACAGCAATTGGATTTCCTGAAGCATCAGTATTTACAATTGGTTTAATAAATTCATCTGTAATATTGTCAGCATAAGAATCTTCAATAGCTTTTAAAACATTTTGTGTTTTTTGACCTTCACCTTTAAGTAATAAATCATACGCTAATTTTACTCTTTCCCAACGTTTATCCCTATCCATAGCGTAGTAGCGACCTACTACACTCGCAATTTTTCCTGAAGAATTTTTTAAATGATTTTCTAAATTTTTCAAATATCCTAATCCGCTTTTGGGGTCAGTATCTCGTCCATCCATAAAAGCATGAACGAATATGTTATTCAAACCTTTAGATTTCGCCATGTCGCATAAATAATGCAAATGCGTTTGTGATGAATGTACGCCACCTTCTGAAACCAACCCCATCAAATGAACAGCTTTGTTATTTTGTTTAGCATAGTCAAATGCTTTTACAAGAGTTTCGTTTGTATCAATTGTTTTTTCACGAATGGCTTTATTTATTAAAACAAGATCTTGATAAACGATTCGGCCTGCACCAATGTTGAGGTGACCTACTTCACTGTTTCCCATTTGTCCATCAGGCAAACCAACATCTTCGCCTGAAGTACGCAATGTTGAATGCGGATAATTTTTATATAAACTAGTTACAAATGGGGTGTTTGCTTTTGCAATTGCATCAGATTTGGATCCATCTCCAATGCCCCACCCATCTAATATTATTAAAGCTACTTTTTTCATACTATTTATAAATTACGAATCGGTGTTGGTTAAAAATACTGCATCAAAAATACTGCCTTTAGGCGAATTGTCTTTTACAGTTATGGTTCCTTGGTGTTGTTCAATTAAATATTTTACTATATATAAGCCTAGCCCAGTTCCTTTTGTTTTGCGTGTTTCTTCATTACCAACCCGATAAAATTTCTTAAAAATATTTGCTTTTTCAACATCAGAAATGCCAATCCCATCATCAGTTACAGATAAAATTATTTTATTATTTTGCTTTTTTAAACGAATAGCAATAGTCGAATTTTCATTAGAATATTTTACAGCATTCTCGAATAGATTAAGAAAAATAGAAGGGAAACTTGATTTGTCGATATGCATTAAAATGTTGGGTTCGATATCCAAAATAATTTTTTGTTTATACTTAAAAGAGGCAAGTATTTGACTGATATTTTCTGTTATTAGTTCAGAAAGATTAACCTTTTCTTTATGAAGTATGTAAACACTATTATCAATCTTTGCAGCTAATAAAATATTTTCAACCAAATTATTTAATCTATCAGTATCGTGAATGGCATTAGAGATAATTTCTTTTTGTTTAGTTCGATCCAGTTCATGTTTTTGTAACGTTTGTAATTGCAATTTGGCTGATGCAATTGGCGATTTAAGTTCATGAGTGATTGATAATAAAAAATTCTTTTGTTGCTGTGCCAGTTCCGATTCTTTTTTAAATGTTTTACGAATCTGAAAAATTCCAAGTAGCAGGAGTGTTACAAAAACTGTCCCTTCGCCTGCAATCATTATCCAACGTTTATGCAGTTTTTCGTTCAGCTCATTTCCTTTTAATACAACTTCATTAAGAGATTCCCCTTTTAGTAAATTGAGTTCTGTTTTGTGATGATAGTTTTCGTTATTTAATTCAACCATTAAATACGTCCACCAAACGAATTGAATTACAACATAAAACACCAGGAGGTAGAACCAAAAAAGTGGACGTGATTTTTTAGGTGAAGAATTCATTTTGCAAAGGTAATAAAAAAGGTATTCTTCATAGAGCTAAGAAATATCCGTTTACGTGTTATTAATGTTTGCAAAAAAATAGGCGAACACCTTTACGATGATCGCCTGTTTTTTTAAATAATTTCAACTATGTATCAACTCTTTATAAAAATTGTTTTGTATACTGTTCCAGAATTAATAATCTCTAAAAAATAAATTCCGGTGGCGTGCTCTGAAACATCGAAAGAAAAATTGCTTCCATTTAAATTCCTTTTTTCAAAAATTGTTTGTCCGATACTATTGACCAACCTTATGTTTGCATTTGTTAATTGACTATCGAAAATCAAATTGATTTGATCATTTGCCGGGTTAGGAAAAAGGTGAAGAGCAACTGAAATATTGTTTTCGGAAATGTTTGTTGTTAACCCTTGATTCATCTTATGAATAAATGCATCTGTGCTGCCTGCAGAAATGAGGTTGCTTGTGTTTACGCTTGGATCAAAATCCCCTGTGCCTGAGAAATAACCGGCTGTATAAATTTTATTGGAAGCATCAATTTTAATGGAAGTAGCATAATCATTTAATGTTCCACCAAACGATTTTGCCCAAACAAAACTGCCAGAAGGATCTAATTTGCATATAAAAACATCATCGCCTCCCGCTGAAGTCAGGTTAGTGGTGTTTAAATTTGGGTCAAAATCAACAGTACCATTAAATGATCCTGCGATATATAAATTAGAAGAAGCGTCCATTGTAATAGATTTTGCTTCGTCATAGGAAGTGCTTCCAATTTGTTTTACCCAAACAAAATTTCCTGAAGCATCTAGTTTGGAGATAAAAAAATCATCTTGCCCTGCAGAGGTAAGATTGTTTGTGTTTGTGCTTGGATCGAAATCAGCTGTGCCATAAAAAAATCCGGTTGTAAAAACATTTCCTGTTGCATCTACTGCAATTGATAATCCATAATCGGCACTAGTTCCACCGAATGATTTTGCCCATAAAAAATTTCCTGATGCATCTAATTTTGAAACAAAAATATCTTCCACGCCCGCTGAAGTCAAATTTGCGGTGTTGGTACTTGGATCAAAATCAGACGTGCCAAGAAAGTATCCTGTTACATATATATTGCCTGTAGCATCTACAGTTATAGCTTTTCCGGCATCAAGGCCAACTCCGCCCATTTGTTTTACCCAAACAAAATTGCCCGCAGCATCTAGTTTGGAAATAAAAATATCTGTACTTCCAAGTGGTGTGAGTGTTGCAGTATTTGCACCCGGGTCAAAGTCGGTTGCGCTATTGAAAGAGCCAACTGTATATATATTTCCAAAATCGTCAACTTTAATAGATGTGCAAGATTCATCACTTGCTCCATCGAATTTTTTTGCCCAACCAAAATTACCGGCCGCGTCAAATTTTGCAATGAAAACATCAAAACTTCCTGTTGGTGTTAGATTGAAAGTGTTTGCCCCTGGGTCAAAATCTGCAACACCTTTAAAATATCCGGTAACATATACATTACTGTATTTGTCAAGTGTTAAAGCAAAGCCGTAATCAGAAGCTATTCCGCCAATTCTTTTTGCCCAAACAAAGTTCCCTGAAGCATCTACTTTTGAAATAAAAATATCGCTAAGGCCTGCCGATACAAGATTATATGTGTTTGCGCCCGGATCGAAATCAACAGTCCCTTGAAAAAATCCGGTTGTATAAACATTGCCTGCGCTATCAGCAGCAATGGAATAAGCATAATCTGTACTTGTCCCTCCAAATTGTTTTGCCCATTCATAGGTAGGGTTTTGGGCCAATAGTATATTAGAAAGAATAGCAATAAAAATAGTAATTGATGTTTTTTTCATAATTTTTTATTGTAAAAATTTTGATCGAATTGAAATCAAAAATGTTCTTAATGTTTTGATAAATGATTTAATGATCTTGGGTTTTGCTTCAGTTTAGTGTTTTTTGAAATTATCAGGGGTAAGAAATATAAATACTTTTTGTTTTTTTTCTTCACTTTCGTGAGGTATAAAAAGGGAGTAAAAGGTTGTTGCATGTGATCGAACTAATTTTTATTTATTGTTTAATGAATTTTATTGGTTTGATTTCAATTGAAGGAAATGAGACAAAATAAACTCCTTTAGAAAGTTGCTCTATGTTTAATTTTGTTTCACTACTTATTGAAATTTCTTTAGATATCACCACTTGGCCAATTAAATCTGTAACTACTATTGTTGTTATGTCCCTTAGGTCTTGGAAAGCAATGGTGAGTTCATTTTTTGCAGGATTTGGACTTAAACTAAAGGATAATGTATTTTCTTCATCACATCTGACCGCAACCAAATCTGATATTACAGATGTTCCATCATAATCAGTTTGGCGTAATCGGTAATAAAATATAGCCGTTTCGGGATTGTGATCAACAAATAAATAATTGAGTACTTTACTTGAATTACCCGAAGCGGAAACGGTGCCAATGTTTTCAAAATCGCTACCATCTATAGTGCGTTCAATTGTAAAATAATTATTATTTTTTTCAGAAGCTGTAGCCCAGGTAATATCTACTTTACCGTTTTTGCATTCTGCATTAAATTTTAAAAGTTCAATAGGAAGAATATTTGTATGAGTTTTAGAGCCAAAAGTAAAAGGTGAAAAAGAGGTAACATAATTTTGTGATGAAATAGAACCACTGCTTGTTCCCAAGCAACTGCCGGTTACAGAGCCTCCAGCAGTATTCCAATTCTCCCATGCACTCCCATTATACCTGCTAACACATAAATCGCCAGTTGTAGGAGCTCCGCAGCTTGAAATAACACTTGCTGTAGCATCTTCCCAAAACAATGTTACCGTTGCATTTGCTGCTCCCGAAGTTCTTGTTAACATCCAATATTCCAGATTGCTAACATTTGAAAGAACGGGGGTAGGAGCTATTGCCATACTTGTTGTATTACTATAAGCTGATCGAATATATCTAGCCTCAAATTCGTCAGTAGTGCTTGTTGTTTGAATATTTGCTCCAATTCTTCTCCAATAGGTTCCATTGCCTGTAGGGAAATTAAATTGTGTTGCTGCTATAAATCCTGTTTTACGCACATAACCATCAACATAACTAGATGCTGAACCACCTGCAGGAGAAACTGAGGCCCCATTTTTTATTCTTATGTATGGCGCTATTCCTGCTGTAGTGCCTGAGTAAATTATACCTGAAGTTAATGTTAAAGTGGAGATTACATCATCATAACACGAACTTAAGGTAATGCCACCAAAGGTGTTATTAATAGTAAGGTTATTGAAGCTAGTAACTGTAGCTGTTCCGCCAATTATTTGGTTGCTTGATCCGATAAACGAAACGGTATTGCTACCACCTGCAAAACCATTAGTGCTTGCTGCTCTGTTGTTTGTCCAATTATGTGTTACAGAGTTGTTCCCTAATGCAGTTTTAGTTCCAGAAGTACCAGCCAATGTAATGTTGTAAAAAGTAGCCGGAATAATTTCCTGATTACCATTACCATTATAACTCACAGTGCCATAAAAAGTAGGTGTTCCAAATCCTGTAAAACATTCATCAGAGCTTGCTAAAGCATCTAAATATGAGATATTAATGTTATGTGAAGCATTATTACCCATTATTATAGCACCTATAGTTGCTGAACGATAAATACGATGAATGCAATTCAAGGTTAATGCGTTACCTGATGGATTAGTTAAAGATGTGGCGCCTAAATATATATTCCCTGCTACTGTAACATTTTGAGTGCCAACATTCGTTGCGGTTATTCCTCCTGCTGTGCTGGGGTTTGTAATTTCTAAATCACCGCCAACTGCTAATATTGTATTGCTTGCATCACCCAAGCTCACCGTGTAAGGACTAATTGTTTTGATAATTAGTTTATTATATGCCACAGGGTAAACAACTTGATTGCCTACATAATTAAAAGTTGCAGCAGCAAATTGACTAACATGAGAGCCAGTCCATTCTGTGCCGGTAGCATCATATTCTACTGTTCCACCCTGAGCATTATTCCAGATACACCATGTGTCTGGGGCAATTGAAACTATTATAGAATGTTGTGATGTACCACAAATTTTCAACTTACCTGCACCAACAAAAAAGGTTCCATTCGCGTTAAGTCCATAGAGGTGACTGCACAAGAATTGCCAGGTTGTTAAATTAAACCCGTTCATTTTAAAATTTCCATAAATTAATAGAAATCCATGAAACTTTGCATTGGTTGCAAGATTGTAATATCCAGCTCCTCCAGAATAACCAATTTGTATTTCTCCTTTAGACGCATCACCTGTTGCGCCTACAGTGATTGTGCAGGGTGTTACTGATGTACCTCCAACTAATAATGGATTAAAATACATTGATAAGGAATTGCTGGTAGGGTTCTGGAATGAACTGTATATTCCATTAATTACAAGATTACCCCAAACATAGAGATTATTAGCACCATTATTCCAAACATAGATGGATGCACTGATATCAATAGTTAAATTTTTACAATTTGCGTTTCCGGAAGTAGTAGAACAAAGGCAGGGAACTGTTGCGGTGACTCCATTTACTGCTGCAATAACTACATCATCCGTGTTAGATGGCACTCCTGATGGACTCCAATTAGCAGCCGTAAACCAATCTCCTGCTCCACTTGTTGCAGCCCAGGTTTTTGTTGCAGCAAATCCTGTATTTGAAAGGAATAAAAAAGTCAGAGTAATTAAAAGGCTTTTAACATTCTGATTAATCAGTGATAAATAATAATTTTTACTATTCATCATATCAAAATAGTTACAAGAATTTTTTTTGTTTTCATATATAGTAATTTTTTTATTTTGAAAAAAAGGATGGGCTTTGTATATAAACCCACATACCAAAATGCTTACCCCAAAAAAATAATGCATCTGCGCCCATCCATTTGAAACCCTCACTAAAAAATAATCTCTCCAAACTAAATCTTTAGGAAAAGGTTAGGTCAAAATCATAATTGTCCAAAACCATGTTCAAAAATTATAATACTTTCTTCTTTATAAAAATACGGTAGCGGATTTGTTTTTTTTATCAAAAAAATCATTATTCATAGATAACCAAAATGAATATA